>JAYSKW010000524.1:0-4237 GCA_043726085.1 Limnoglobus sp. | reverse complement strand
CGACCTTCTTCGCTTCGAGTTGCGGGCAGCGGATTTTGCCGTGAATTCGCACGCCGGGCTGAACCGTGACGACGATCGGCTTCTCCGTCAGCACGCGTTACGGGCTGACCTCACTCGTGGCGTAAAGGTTTTTGTCGGCGACCCGCACGCTGAGCAATCCGTACGAGAAGTCTTTCGGGTTTACTGAAACGACTCCGTTCGCATCAGTGGTGTAACCATCGGAGTATCGCCAAAGGAACTCGCCAGCGATCCGAACTCGTTTCCCGAAATCGGTGACTTTGGCGTTGGTGACCGGCTTGCCGCCGGCTGTCACAAATCGAACCGCGACCTCGGTGGGCATCTTCGCCCCCGGCACTTTGTTTCGCTTCATCGTGAACAGAAACCGATCGTACTTCTCGTCGATATCGAACGCTTTCGGGCGTGGGTCCAATGGCCGGTTCGCGAGGCAGATCGTCAGTGTATCGTCGTCGTCGAAGCGATAGATCCCGCGTATCGGGCCGCCGGCCATCTCTTTGCCGAACAGCATCGTCGCCAGTTTCGGGATCGCGATATCGATCTCTTTCAGTGCTTTCGTGGCATCGAGCGCGAACGACGACTTGAGTTCCGGCACGTTCGTTTCCGTGTATGGAATCAAGTAGTTCGTCAGCGAAATCGTGTCGTCACTAAAACTCATTCGCGAATCCCAAACGAAGTGGATCGCGTTGCCACCGCCCGGCATCGTCGCTTTGTCGAAAACCCATTCGCCCTGCACTCGCTCGGTGTCGGGTTTCGGCTTCGGGGCAGGTGCCTCTTTGCGGTTCGCGACCGGCTTCGGCGGGTCGTCCGCAGACGCCTGCCCGAGCCAGCCGACCGCACCGATCGCGGCCATCGCGATACCGACGCAGGCGAGCGTAGTCGTAAGTAGTTGTTTCATTTTCATGATGCGGGAGACCTCGTTGGCAATTTTCGATGCAGCAGAAGGGATTGTTTCCCCTGCCAGAAATTTCAGAGCGTTGTCGGTCATCGCGTGTGTTGACAAAGCGGATTCCGCTGCGGCTTGCGATAGTTGCGCGAGTTGCACGGTCATGGCCGCAACCGTTAGTGTCACGCCGCGACGGACGAGTTGTAGGCGCAAGCGATCTTTGCCGCGCGTCAGCCAGCCGGACAGCGTACCGAGCGGGCAGCCGAGTTGTTCGGCGGCTTCCTGGTAGCTCTTGCCTTGCAAGTAACAGAGCACGATCGGCACGCGATAGCGTTCCGGTAGCCGATTCAATTCCACATCGAGAACGGTTCGCAGTTCGTCGTTGTCGCGGCGATTCTCTTCGTTCGCAAACGGAACGGTCAAACCGATGTCAGTCGTCGATTTCCGCTTGTTTCGCATCCGCGTGGCACAACGGAACGCCACGCGATACAGCCAACCACCGAGCGTGGTGCGAACGTGCCCCGCATTTTTGGCCAACAACAAGAACGTCGCCTGCGTCGCATCCTCGGCTTCGTGGCGATCGTGCAACACCCGCCGACAGACGTTATGCACCATCCGCCGATGTCGCCAAACCAGCAACTCGAACGCATCCGCATCGCGCGACTCCGCGAAGCGAAGCAGCAATTCGGTATCCGTCGCAGTTCGGCCAAGTGGCATGGTACGCTCCCCCAGCTGGGCACTCTACCTATACTGTGCCAGCATACCTTCTGCGAAATGCGCAAAAAAATCGCGAAGGATCGAATCCTTCGCGATTGGAAATCTCAAACGCAGACGTTACGGCGTTTCGATCGTCACCGCCATCACGACGGGCACCGTGGTATCTGGCCCTTTCACGAGGTCGATGCTCTTGATGACGACATTGCGCTTCGGCACGATCGCGAGGTAGCGTATCTGTTGCCCGCGTAGTGCGAATGCGAACTCGCTTTGCGGGACATCTACACGACGGATGTAGTCCGCGAAGTGGATGCCGTTCTTCAGATCGTGATCTTCGCTTTTGCCGTCAGCGTATTGCAGGCGTACCGTTAGGCTGACACTGCCGCGTTCGCCGTAGGGGAACGCCCAGCCGCCGACGCCGCTCAGGAAGTGGATCGCCTTCGCGGCGGTGTTGCACGGCAACGTCACCGACTTCGGCATCGTGGCGGGCGTCACGCCGCTCGTACTGTGGAACATGATCGCGTTCTTCTGCTTGTCGCCGTTCGGATCGACGAGGTAGAACGGGATCGACTTGAAGAGTTGCGGCTTCCAGTCCTTGAAAATCAGCTTCTCGGCATCGTAATCGACGCCGTTGAACATCCCCTTCGTGCTGAGGATCGTTGCGTACTTATCGAGCGGGATCGGTACGAATCGGCCCTTCTGCGTCAGGAATTCCATTAGGTCGGTAAGTTCCTCGACCTTCATCGTTTTCTCGAAGCCTTCGGGCATCAGCGACTTCGCCGATTCCTTCAGCGTCTCGAGATCGTCGCGACTAATCGCGTGGCGTTTGTTCTCTGCGTCGAGCAGTTCGACGCTCGTTCGCGTCTCGCTCGAGAGCAACCCCGTGATGACGCGGCCATCGAGCAAGTTTGCAGTGTACGCCTTGTAGTTACCTTCGACGCTACGGGACGGATCGAGCACGTGGATGAGGATTTCTTCCTTCGGGTGAACTGCAAACCCCGTGAGGTCTGGCCCGATCGTGTTGCCCTCGCCGGTGTGTTTGTGGCACTTCGCACAGTGCGTGACGAATGCCTTTTTGCCCTGCCCGACATCGCCCGTTTTCGCGAGCACGTACTTGAACTCTTCGATCACCTTCTGCCGATTCGCATCGGGCAGCCCGCCACCCATCGCGAGCAGTTTCTTCGCGCGTTCGGCCAGTTCCTTGTTCGGGTGCGTGGACAGTGCGGACTTCTGATCGAGTTGCAAAATATCGAACCGAAGCTCGCCCTTCTCGACGGCATCGAGGAATGCCTTCGCCGATTCGGGCCGCGACAGCACGACCCGCAGCGCGATCGGGCGAACCGTTGCGGGCAAGTCTTTGAGCTTCGCGACCACAGCCGCACCGGCGTTCTTGGCCCGGCTACGGGAGAGCGCCTCGAAGATCCCTGCGGAAAGTTCGGGCGAGGTTTTCGGCACGATCGACGCCACCAACTGGCTCGCGGCCGTTTCGCTTTCGGGCTGAAATTCGACGATCTGTTTCGCGGCTTCGAGTCGAGTCGCATCGCTCGCCTTGTCGTCGGCGACGGTCGCAAACAGGCCTTTCGTCATTTCCTGAAGCTGCGCATCGAGGCCTTTCACGCCCCAGATTCCCGCGAGCCTCAGCAGCCGCCCACGCGAAAGTGCGGGAAGTTTGACGAGCATATTTCCGATGGCAGTCTCGGCCTCCGGAGTCAGTTCCGCACCGCTCATCGCACCGTTGCCGCTCGCCAACCCGGTGAGGATCATTTCCGCAATCGCGGGTGATTTCGCCCGTTCCATCGCAATCAGTAACGGGCCGACGGTCTTGCCGTGTGGGCTGGAGCCGTAGTGTTTCGCGACGATTTCCACGACTCGTTTCGCGTCGGCAGAGAGATTCGTTTCGGAAACAATCGCGGTTAGGAAATGCACATCGTGTACTGCCGCCGCGATGGTCATCGCTTGCGAAATGTTCGTGTCGCCGGTGTTCGTAGAATCGCGCAGAGCCGACACAAGTATCGCCCCATAGTCTTTGGATGCGGGTTCGTCGGCGATGGCCAGGAACGCCGTTAGACGATCGGCTTGCGATAGGCTTTTGAGTCGCGATTCGATCTGTGCCGTCTTGCCCGTGACGAGTTTCAAGCCTTCGACTTTCTGGCCCGCATCGACCAATAAGCGTTGCGCATGTAACCGCCACGACAGGTTGTGGTGGCTCAGCGTTTCGATCAGCTTTTCCACCGTGGCGTCTTTGAGGTTCACGCGCGGTTCGGGCTTCGCTTTCGTGTACACGACACGGTAGACGCGACCGTACTTTTTATCGCGAAGCGGGATCTCGTAAGCGTTGCCCTTGCCCGTGGCGTAACCCTGCGGCGTCGGGTTGTGTTGAACGATGATGTTGTACCAGTCGACTACCCACATATGCCCATCGGGGCCGACCTGGGCATCGATCGGCGCGGCCCAGTCGTCGCGGCTCGCACACAGGTTCCAGCCCATGCGGGCGGTGTAACTACTGCCGTTCGCGTGCAACGGAAGCGCTGCCGTGAGGTGCGCCGTCGGCTCGCTGACGAACGCGACTTTGTTCCAATACTCCGGCGGGTACGTGCGGGCGGTGTAGATGCTGCACCCGGC
>JAYSKW010000523.1:0-4720 GCA_043726085.1 Limnoglobus sp. | reverse complement strand
CGCGACGGCATCGGCGTTCCAGCACCACCACAAGTTGTAAACGAGTTTTTGGAGGGGTTCGAGCGACTTCGGAAGGGATGGAAGAACCGTGTAGGTTCGTATCGATCGTCCGGGCATGAACAATCCTCGCAAGAGAAACGAAACAACGCGGGATCACCGAGTGAACCCGCACCAGGAAACGACGCAAAACGCTTGCAGGGGAGAACTGCTCGCTAACAATTTAGGAGGTCTGGGCCGAGTTTCAATTCGGCACGCTCGAAGAGGTGGAACGATTCATTTCATCCAGACGGCGATACGTTTCGCGATCCGCTGGGTGCAGTAGGATCGGTTCGAGTCCGCGCGACTTGGCTTCGCGAAACGCACGATCCGCATCGGGTTTCTTCTGCGAATTCAGTGCGACGGACAGGTGAAAATATCGCATCGCGGTCTTCTCGTGCTTCAGCGCCTCCGCCGCGTCCTTCTCGGCGAGTTCGTACTGCTTCGCCGAGATGCGAATGCGGGCACGAGTGTCGAGTAGCTCGCCTGTCAGGCCTTTTTCCTTCATCGCACGTTCGATGAGTTCGTTCGCTTGCGTTGCGCGTTCGGGCATCGGGGCCAACAACCACGCGAGATTATTGAGTGCCACCGCATTGCGCGGGTCGAGCGTCAGCACCTGCTGATACGCTTTCTCGGCCGCCGCAAAATCGTTGCGAATCGTCTGGAAGTCGGCTTCGGTGAGGCGAAGCAGAATCGAATCGGGCTCTTGTTCGCGTGCCGTTTGCAACCATTCGCGAACCCGCGCGGCCCAGACATCGCTCGCGCCGTTACGGATCGCAGCGACACCCGCGAGTGCCTTCGTTCGCGGGTTCAACGCCTTCACCAACTGGATTTTCGCGAATGCTTCCTCGGGCCGTCGATCCGCCGCCAACAGCGATGCGATCCGGGTCAGATACTCGGCCCGCGTCGGTACCAGTCGGTCGTATTTCGCCACGGCGGCATCGGTCAACATTCGCACCGCGGCGGTGCCGCGAATTTCGGCGAGCCGCGATAAGCGGTCGTAAAGTTCGGCGGCCGCCAGTATCGTTTCGTTCGTCTCGTTCCCGCTGCGGTCGATCTCTTTGCAGTCGCTTTCGATCATCGCGATGGCGCGTTCGGATTGCCCCGCCTTGCAGTAATAATTCGCGACGGCCGTCACAATCCGGCTTTCGTTCGGGCCGCGTGCCAGCAGCCGTTCGGCGAACGCTTTCGCCGCATCGTACTGCTTGCCTTCGATCAATACTTCCATCGCGACAATCAGGTATTCGACGTTCGTCGGATCGCGGTTCAGCAGCGTTTGCAGGCAGCCTACCGCTTCGTTCGTTTTCTCCCCGGCCCGATACGCCTGGCTCAGAATGAACACGTCGCGCGGGCTATTCGTCTCCTTCGCAATTTCAGCGAGCAACGAGATCGCCCGATCCAGCGCGGCCGTGCGATCGGTGCCATCGAGGTAGCGATGCAACGACGACAACACGCCGGCCACAGCGCGACGTTCTTCTGCCGATTGAAACAAATCTCGCTGCGAAATCAGCAATTCCGCCGCACGCCGCCGGTCAGCGGGTTCGCCGCGTACCGCCAGTAACATCGTCAAATTCTGTGTCGCCCAAGCCCGATCCGATTGCGGTTCGTTCGGCTGATTCAGGTAGCCTTGCAGCAACTCGATCGCGTTTGTTCGTTCCATTCGAGCGAGCATAATCGCGAATCGTTCGCGGATGTAAATTCGCTGCGTCGTCGCCGTGTCGAACGTCCGTTCACTCTTAATTTTTGCCGCCGCGTCGATCGTTGCCAACAACGTCGCATACGCACGCTCGTCGAGTTTTGGTTTCGCCAACTCCGTGATGCGGCTAGTTTCGATGTCTACTTGCAACCGTATGTAGTCGTCGACATTCGCGCCGGGTGCTTGCACAGCGCGTGTGCGAAATGCCTGGGCTTCGGCGGTCTGCCCGATGCGTTGTCGGCAATCGGCCAGCCAACCGAGGTAGCCGGGCAACCGTTCGAGATGCACGGGGCACGCCGCGATTAACCGTGCCGCAGCCGGTGGATCGATCGTGCTCGCGACATTCCAAACGAGCCGCTGAAATGGCTCGTTCGCCCATCGCGGGTCGATCGACAATCGCAACAGTATCGCCTTCAATTCAGTCGCGTTTCCTTTGCTCGCGTGAAATCGCAGTAAAGCCTTCACTGGCTCGACCCGCGTCGGTTCGAGTGCAAACGCACGCGCAGTAAATGTGACTGACAATGCCGTGTCACCGAGGCGATCCGCAATCGTGCCGAGTGCGAGACACGCATCGGCGCTCGTGGGGTTAGCCCCGAACTTTCCGGTCAGCGCATCGCGCGAAGCGTTCCACGCCGCGGCGTTCCCGGACTTCACCGCCACGGCTGTCGCCACGATGATTTGGAACGCGCCCGCATCGCCTTCGATCGCCTTCAGTGCGGTCTTCGCTTCGGCAAGTATCGTGGCATTTTCGGCCTCGATCGCACGCATCGCCACCGCCTGCCAAAGTGCCGCATCGCGCACGGTTTCGGTCGCCATGCGGTGGTGCAATCGCAACGCATCGGCACGGTCGCCTTTACGCTCGTAGATGTCGATTAGCCCCGCACACAACCGGTGCCGTTCGGTATCGGGCCAGCTTTCGATTTGCGATTCGAGCATCGGTATCGGTCGCAAACCCGCCGGGTCGCGGGCATATAACTCGGCCCGTGCTAATCGCAGTTCCGCACTGTCGGCCAAGGCCCCTTGGGCTTCGTCGAGAATGACGAGGCCGGCCGCCACGCCACGCACATCTGCAATCCGCTCGGCGAGTTTCGTCCACAATCGCACATCGCTCGGTCGCCGCGATCGCTCGCGTTCGAGTGCGTTCAACGCGGCCCCCGGCTTCCCGGACAAGTACGCCACGTCGGCCATAATCAGTACCGAATCGGCAGTGTCGACGCCGCCCTTTTTCAGGCTCGCCACCGCTTCGGTTTCGAACTTCGTCCACACATCGCTCGTCGCATTTGTCGCTGCCAGCCGCAGCGCTTTCATCTGTATCGCTGTGGTGGTGTAAGTGCCCGCGCCGGCCGGATTCTGTGCAGCCAGTTCGTATTCGCGAATCGCTTCGGCGAGTTGGCCCACGTTCAAAAACGCCTGCCCGAGCATCGCCCGAGCCGCGATGTTCGATGGGTCTTTCGCGAGGATCAACTTCAGGCATTCGCGTTCTTTCGCAGGTTCCGCAATGCGTCGATGACAGTTCGCCAACAGTAGGTTCGCCTGGGCTTCGAGCAACGGCAACTCCGCCGACTCCGAACGGAGTTCGCCGAGCATCTCGATCGCTTCCAGCCACTTTCCGGCGTGCATCGCCAACCGGCCACGCAGGTATTTAATTTGCAATTTCACGAGCGGTCCGCGACGCTTCTCGAGTTTCGCGAGCACCTCCAGTGCCTTCTCGGTGTCGCCCGATTGCAACAATAAATCGCCGAGCGGGATCAGCAGATCGGCGGTGTCGCGGGTGGCGGTGATGCCGTCTTCGAGGACTGTAATCGCCTGCGGAATGTGGCCGCGATGCGATTCGAGCCACGCCAAACTGCGGATCATCCGGATGTCGTTCGGCGTCTGCTTCAAGCCCTCCGCAAGCACGTCGTGGGCATCGCGCGGGGCACGCTGACGCTGGTACCGTTCGGCCAACAACAACCGCGGTTCCGGCGTTTTGGGTGCGAGTACGATCGCTTGTTTGAGGTCACGAATCACGGGGTCGTTCGCCACCGGTGGAAGTGCGGAATCGCCTTGCGTCGCAATCGCGAATCGCGCCCGCATCACGTACGAATCGGCGAGGTTTGGCAGTTCCGAAACCATGCGGTCGAGCACGATTTTCGCCTCGCCGGGCCGCTTCTGTTCGCGCACCAGGAACTCGGCAAACCGCGAATACGTCGTCGGTTCTTTCGGGTCGAACTGGAGTGAAGTGCGGAAGCTTTTGTCCGCGTCGTCGAACGTGCGCTGGCCGATCTGCGCGAGCGCGAGTTGCTGCCAAACGGCTGCGTCCGATGACGTATCTTTGAGGTACGCCTCCGCATGATTGCTCGCATCGGTGTAACGCCCGAACTTCAAGCAGAGCGCAATCGCTTCCTTGCGGATACCCGCACGGCTCGGGTCGCCACGCAAAATTTTGTCGTAAAGGAACACGAGTTCGGAACGCGAAGTGTCCGTCGAACGCGATCGCAAGATGTTCGCGAGCCGTTCTTGCACATCGACATCGGCGGGGCGAAATTCGAGATATTGCCGAAGGTAATGCACCGCCGTGTCGGTCTTGTTCGCATCAATCGCACGCTCGGCCTGACGCTTCAGCGCATCGGGAATGCGGCCCGCTTGAATCGCATGAATGCCGAATAGCAGACCGCAAATCGCCACCATCGTAACGAGTAGCTTCAACAAAAATATCTTATGGATCGTCGGCATCGTCGACATTCTCCGAAAGTCACCAAACAGAACCGACAGGGTAAGTTGGGCAATCGATGCCGGTCAAGTGCAACCGCTCGAATGCCGATTCGTCGCTCGGCTCATAAAACGGGTATTGGTTCCCGAATTCCGACGAGGTTTCTCACGATGGCTGATATCCGGGCATTCCGGGGCTTCCGGTACGACATGGGCAAGGTCGGCTCGCTCTCCGATGTCGTCGCCCCGCCTTACGATGTGATCGATGCGGCACTGCAACAGACGCTCTACGATCTC
>JAYSKW010000522.1:0-1627 GCA_043726085.1 Limnoglobus sp. | reverse complement strand
GTTGTTATAGTCAATGACTTC
The DNA here is from genome assembly GCA_043726085.1 of Limnoglobus sp. Lineage (GTDB taxonomy): Bacteria > Planctomycetota > Planctomycetia > Gemmatales > Gemmataceae > Limnoglobus. Next base: position 1,606 of record JAYSKW010000522.1, on the reverse strand, counting down.
GGTCAAGTCCTCTTTGGTTCAACTGCACGATGGAGCCTGACGTTTCCAACCCCGACAACTCCGACATGTATTTCGGCGAAGAAAACCCACCTGCCGACGAAACCCCGTCGGACATGTTTGAACAGCCGCCTGCCGATGAACAGTTGGCACCGCCACTGCCGATCGCGGAAGTCAAAGTCGCTTACGCGGACATGAAGCTGATCCGCCCGCTGATCGACGCCATCCACCACGCGGGTTACGTTTACGCGACACCCGTTCAAGCCGCCGTGATTCCGCAAGCGATGAAGGGCACCGATGTCATCGGTCAGGCCCAGACTGGCACCGGCAAAACGGCCGCGTTCCTGATCCCGTTCATGAATCGCTGGCGGCCGCACACGTTCAAAGGCCCGATTGGCCTCGTGATGTGCCCCACCCGCGAACTCGCACTCCAAGTGGCGAACGAGGCGATCAAACTCGCGCCCGGTTCGCGATTCCGCACTGTGGCCGTGTACGGTGGTGCGGGCATGGGCAAGCAACTCGAAGGCCTCGCCCGTGGTTGCGATCTCGTCGTCGGCACGCCGGGGCGAATGATCGACCACCTGCGCCGTGGCTCGATGTCGTTGGAGCACATTCGCTATGCGGTGCTCGACGAAGCCGACCGCATGTTGGACATTGGCTTCCGCCCCGATATCGAACGAATTTTGAAGCGCTGCCCCGACGAACGCCAGACGCTGTTGATGTCCGCGACGGTGCCCGACTCGATTAAAAAGCTCGTCCATCGGTACATGAAAAACCCGATTCACCTGCACATGTCGCCCTCGGTGCTGACGGTCGACAAGATCCGCCAGATGTATATTACCGTCGACGACGAACGCAAGTTCGAGCTACTGAAAAAAGTCATCGCACGCGAAAAACCGCGCCAGTGCCTGATCTTCGTTGAGCGGAAACGCTGGGCGGATCGGCTTTACAAGCAACTGAAACATGTCGTCGCCGGCGTGGCCGTGATTCACGGCGACCTGCCGCAGAATCAACGCGAGAAGATCACCGCCGCATTCCGTGCGGGCAAGATCGCGTATCTGATCGCCACCGACGTGATGAGCCGCGGCATCGACGTTGTCGGCATTTCGCACGTTATTAACTACGATCTGCCGATGGATCTCGAAAACTACGTTCACCGCGTCGGACGCACGGGGCGGATCGGCCGCGATGGCATTGCGATTTCGTTCGCCACACCCGAGCAGGGCGGGCAACTCACCGAAATCGAGATGACGATTAATCGCCTCATCGAGGAAGATCGCATCGAGGGTTTCGAGTCGTACGCACCGCGAAAGCGCTTCGATGTGCGACCCACAACGGTGCTAAACCCCGAAACGGGCGCGACCGGCCAATCGACCTCGCAATACCTCCCCGAAGAGCCACCCGCCGAGGCGAAGAAGCCGGTGTTCGGCAAGTCGACACGCCGTTACAGCACGCGATTGTAAACGACCTCCCGCGTTCGGTCTGGCCGCATCACTGCGAACGCGGATAATCTTTTCATGCTCGACACGCCCGTAATTTTGACGTTCGACCGTGCGACCATCCTGCTAACGGGTGGCGCAGCGGGCTACGATTTCAACAGCTTGCCCGG
>JAYSKW010000521.1:0-1947 GCA_043726085.1 Limnoglobus sp. | reverse complement strand
GTGGCGTCGTTGCCGACGAAGATGGACGCGGGGTGAAGCCCGGCCGGAGTCTGCCCTCCGGGGATCGGCGGTCTGCCGATCGAAATGACCTACCCGCCATTCGTGGAACCGCAATACACCGTGCGCCCGGTGCCGCGCGCCGCACCGCCGAAGCCGCGCTTCACGCCCGTAGTGATGCCCGCCCCCGATGCCGTCGGCGTGGCTCTGCCCGATGCGACGCCGGAAGTCCAACTGCCCGATGCGGACGAACTCGGCATCCGCCTCGATTAGTTCGGGAGTTACGCCACCGGTCGCAATAACCGGCAGGCGTATTTGCCGAGTCGCTTCAGAAGGAAGTACGCTAGCACGCCGCCGCCAATTCGCGTGCCGACTTTCGACAATACACGTGCGGCGGCGAATTCGCCCATCATCTGGTTAACCTGGTCTTCGGTCAGTTTTTCGAGTTCAGTCAGTTGGCCGGTGAGATAGGCGTTGAAAAAGACGCGGCCCAACAGCACGGCGGTGCCCGTTCGTCCCGCTCGTAGGTTGTAAATCCGGCACAGGTCCGCAAGCAGCGCGAAGCCAAAGAACGTCGTCGCCAGCGAGTCGATCAGCCCGTTCGGTGCGGTCGCGTTAATCACTCCGGCCCGCTTCGACCAATACGCGATTCGCTCGGATGCGGCATCGTCGAGCGACTTCTGGAACGTCTCGCGGAACTGCCCGAACCACTGGCCCGACGATGCGAATTTCGCGGGATCTAAAAGAGCCTCTCTCGCCACTTCGAGGGCACGCACGCGGTCGTCGGAGATACCGATTTTCAAAAGCGATTTGCGTTGTTTGTCCGACCCGATCGGGAACAGCCGCATGTACTCTTCGAGTTGCGTTTTCGCCTCGGTTGTTTTCGCGTCGGCCAGCCAGCGTAGCCGTGTGCGGTTCGCGAGTTCTTGCAGCCCCGCAAGGCGAATCTGCCGATTTCGGCGCAGCTGATAGTAAAGAATTCCGAGCCGCACCGCGGCATACAGCACGCACAACCCGAGCAACGCCAGCCCAGCATAACCTACGGTTTGCGCCCACGCCGGTTGCATCGCCAGCGAGCCGAGTACGCTCATCGCTTGGGCGTAAAGGAACAGCGCCAGGATCGCCGCCATGCCGATCAGGAACGCAAACGCCACGGGGTGCGACAGGAAGCCGAGCCAGCCGAAAACTTCGGGGTCCGATGCCAGCAGTTCCTCGGCCTCCGCGAGTTCACGAACCGCCTGCGCTTCGTCTTCGGTTTGGATCCGCTTGCGATCTTCCTCAGTGAGCAATCGCAGATCGTGCGGAATGTTCGTCGGGCGTCCCAACTCGGTTTCGCCAGGTCGCAGTTCCGGCTCCCACGCCGGCTGCGGTCGCGCCGGTTGCGGCAACGTCGCCGTTTTTCGACCCACCGGAATGCCGAGCATATTATCGTCGGTCTGCATGGAAATCCTCAAACTTCGACGGGAACGGTGTGTACTCCACAAACAGTCTCAGTGTATCCGGGTTGCGTCTGGTGCGGTGCGTACCTATCACGAATAGTTACCGACGAAGGTGATTGCTCTTTGGAGATCGCGATGGGCGCGATTCCGAAACGCAAACTGACGGCCGCTGAGTATCTGGAGATCGAGCGAATAGCCGAACGTATATCGGAGCCGAAGCCGTAAGACTCTCTCTGACTCACGGCTTCGCCAACTACTAATGCACACCGTTCGCGGAGGGTCGCAGCAGCGCTTCGGCGACTTCGGACACGTCGGGCTTCTTCTCTTCGGCGGCGAACTTGTCGTTCCAGAAGCACCGCAGCGCGATCTGCGCACACCGTTCCTGGAACTGTGCGGGCGTCTCTTGCATGTCTGGGTAACGATCGACGAAGTCGAGCATTTCCATGTGCGGCACCTCGAAGGCACCGAGGATGCGGGCGGCCATCTTCCGCTTGTCCGCAAGCTCCATGTA
>JAYSKW010000520.1:0-2951 GCA_043726085.1 Limnoglobus sp. | reverse complement strand
GCTTTGCGATGAGGCCCGACAGAGTATCCGCGACAAAAACCCGGAAGGTTTGAAATCGCCGCGTGAATGCACTGTCGGGCCTCTCAAAGCTTCGACCCGTCCTACAATACCAGTGGGTTCACAGAAAAACAGAATAAGATCGTTTAGAAGTAAAGCGAGACACCTCGGCCCAAAAACCGGGGGTGTTTCGTACGAGTGGAATGTTATACTTCGAGCGGGTTGATTCGATACGTTTTTGTTAGCCCGACGCGCCAGCGAGGGGAACCCACAGGAAGGCACGACATCGAAGAAACATGGTAATTCCTCGCTAGCGCGTCGGGCTAACAAGAATGGACTGTGAGACTGGCAGCGTGTCAATTTCGACCGGGTGAAGTATATAGACGAGTCTTCCGGTTTCCGACGTCGTTCGTGCGATGCCGCTTGTAGAAAGAATCGACGCGGAATTCTTTGCCGCACTCGGCACTCGGCTCGCGTCCTTTCGCAAAACCCTCGTCGCACTCAACCGCGACGATGTGGCGACCTCACCGAAATAAACCCATCGTTCCCAATTCCGCGCAGCTAATCCCTTCGCGTTCGGCTACACTATTATCGTCGGATACTTTCGTAATTCGGTTTCATCCTTTCTCACAGGTGTTGTCATGGTTCCCAAACGGCGAGGGTTTACCCTCATCGAGCTTTTGGTGGTGATCGCGATTATTGCGATTCTCATCGGGTTATTGTTACCGGCGGTGCAGAAGGTACGCGATGCGGCGGCGCGTTCGACGTGCGCGAACAACATGAAGCAGATCGGCCTCGCGCTCCACAACTACGAGAGCACGACGGGCAAACTGCCCCCCGGCGGCCAAGGTCTCACGCCGACCAACCCGTATCAGATCTCGTGGTACACCAGCGGTGCGAACAACGCGACCGTGCAGCCCGACCCGTATCAGCCCGGCTATAAGCAAGTTCACTCGCTGTTCGTTCACATCTTGTCGTACGTCGAGCAAGGGAATGTCGCGTCGCAGTTCGATATGAACTTCGCCTACAACGCGACGCCGGGTAACATCGCGGCCTCTAAGACCATCATCAAAACGTATCTCTGCCCGAGCGATGCACTGCGTGGCACGCCCGCCGACAGCCTCGGCTTCGGCAGCATCGATTACGGCGCGACGCTGCACAGCAACATCAACCCCGCCGGTGGCACGCCGTACAGCGGCTCCGCGTACCTCACACCCGGTGCGCTCGGTTCGATCGAAGTGCCGATTGCGGCGATCAGCGATGGCCTCAGCAACACGATTGCCGTGGCCGAAGACGTCGGCCGCAACGAGCGAATGGATTCCTTGTACGACGATCCGATCTCGTCGCCGGGTGGCCCCTCGCTGACGAAACGCAAACACTGGCGCTGGCCCGAAGCCGACAACGCCTTCGGTGTCACGTTCACGCCGAACTACCACCTGAGCGTGTCGAACGCATCGTGCAGCAAGCCGTGGACGCCGATGAACTGCGGTGCGAACGACGAGCTGTTCAGCTTCCACTCGGGCGGCGCAAATGTGGTCTTCGCCGACGGCCACGTGATCTTCCTGCGGGAAACCGTCTCGCCACTGGTGCTGCGTGCATTAGTGAGCCGCGCAGAAGGCGAAACGATCGGCGATTATTAACTGATTGCACCCATCAAACAAAAAGAGCCGACGGGTGAAACCCGTCGGTTTTTTCAACAACTCGCCTCACGCTATGCTTTTGCTGCTGCTCGCCCTGGCGTTACAAATCGCCTACCCTGTGAACGGTTACACAAGCGTTTACCTCAAGAGGAATGCAGCATCCTATACTAGTCGATTGATCCGCTATTTAGTCGCAGTAACGACCCTTCCAATCTTAAAACAGAGCAAATATTCCTCAAGCTTCTTGACCATATCAGGGCGAAGTGGATCGTATGATGAGAGACTAATCCCTCCCGACATGATGGACCCGGTAACCTTTATGGCTTCATCGACGGAAGTTGACACATCCATTCCCGGTCCCGTCTCTGCTTCGCTCCGTGCAAGGTTTCGTCGGAGCAGGTCAGGGTTTCGGATCGTATTTCCTTGATCCGATAAGGCTGCAAAGTTATTGGCCAACTGCCTCCATTTCCTTTCAAACGTATCTCCCTCCACAATTGTCAGAGGAAATTGCTCTTTCAGAAGTTGAACAGCATGTTCAACATCCAGCCGCTCACCAGGATTGAGTAGCAAGTGAAAAGTAGTCATCAAGGTTATCCGATTAAGTGTGAGTTCAGCTCGCCATATCATACCGCTCCACCAAGGTGTTATCCCGCTATAATGATTAGAAATAGCATGAAGTAGCGACGTTCGGCCCGTTAGCAAACATGCTGGTCGCACTCTATTCTTCACGTGGAACTGGTGTTGGGCCGCACCCATTTTCAAACGAAAAGAGCCGACGGGTGAAACCCGTCGGCTCTCGTTCTTGGCTGATCGCTGACCGCTGATCGCTGCTTACCGGCTCACCAACGTCACGTTGCGGTTGTCGGTTTCGCCGACGCGAATCTTCTTGTAATAGGCGGCGCGACCGTCGCCGCTGCCCATATAGACGTGCCATTCGCCGGGTTGCAATTTCACGTCGAATTCGCCGAACTCGTTCGCTTTGGAGTACTCGCGGTCTTCGTTGTTGGTGGCACTCACGAACACGAGTTTCGTACCGGGGCGTGGCGTGAACTGATCGCTCGTCACGACTTCGCCGCGAATGCTGCCGCGGCGCGAGGCGGTGTACGCCGAGACACCCGTCGTTGGCTTCGTTGCGGGCGGCATCGTGCGAGGCGCGCTCTTCAGATTCGGCGAGGGGATCAACTCGGGGCTATCGTTGCCCGGCATCTGCGTGGCGGGTCGAGGATTGACTTCATCGACGCGTGGCGGGAATGGCGGTGCGGCCGGGATCGAGAACGACGACGTCGAGGCCACGGGCGGGTAATAGTACGTGAC
>JAYSKW010000519.1:0-3851 GCA_043726085.1 Limnoglobus sp. | reverse complement strand
TCGGGCACCGGCTGGCAGACGACTTCGCCTTCCTCGCCGATCCAGCCGATCCGCATGAGCAACACGCGCAGTGTGTGCAAGCAGCATTCGTACATCAATGTGCCGGGCATCACTTTGTCGTCGATGAAGTGGCATTCGATGAACCACTCCTTCGGGCGAATGTCGTACTCGGCGCGCACGAAACCGAGGCCGAAGCGACCGCCGTTCGGGTCGACCACCGGCACGCGATCGACTAACCGCAACATGCCGCCGGGGAGTTTCATCGGCGTGCGCAAGTTCAGTTTGGCGAAGTCCGGGCCGAACGCGGTGGCGATCTCGCCGCGCCGCAGTGCCTCGACTTCCGCCTCGCCGAGTGCGATTGGCGGAAGCGATACCCAGTTGGTCCAGTCGGGTGGGCGTTTGCCGGGCGCGGGTTGTCGGTCGAGTTTCGTGTGAACGATGCCAACGCCGGCCGCGAGTGCCTCGGCCGTGAAGAACCCGGCGATGCCGTTCTGCATACTCAGGAGAGGTTGGCCGTCGATACTTCCTTCGAAGTGGAAGCGGAACAGCCACGCCCCGGCTTGGTGGAAAAATTCGTCGATGTAGATGTCGTACTCGATCCGCTCGCCGACTTTCGGCAGCCCGCGATGGAACGTCACCACGGCATCGAGCAAGCGATACACCGCCAAGCCGCGCGTCTGGAAATCGATCCCGAGGAACCCCGATAGGAGCAAGTCCGCCTGCCCGCTTTCTACGGTGATGCTCGTCGGGCAACGGTTGGTATCCAGGTACCACCGGTCGGCACGAACGGCGTGATCGGTGACGATGCGGCCCGATGTCATCGACTTCGGTTCGCCTTCGATGCGCAGCACGCGATCGACTAGCATCAGCGGGCCAGCGGGTAACCGCACGCGGGTTGGGAAGGTGTCGATTTCGGCGAACGATGCACCGAGTACGTCGGCGATTTTGCCGTTGGCGTACGTCGTGCAATCGTCGAAGCTCAAGGCATGTGGCACTTCGGTACGCACCCGAATGGCATGCGGCTGGCGGCGCTGCATTCGCTCGAGTATTTGCGTTTGCAGTTGCAGCGTGGCGATGGCAGTTTGCGTGAAGCCATCGCTCACGTGCAGATACTTCGCGTGCGCCTCGGCGGCCACCTCGGTCGTGCGGCCGGCCGCGATCACGAACGCAGTGAGATCGATGCGCGACGGCACCACGACGGGTGGCAACAACGGAGGCGGGGGCGTTTGCGTCAGCGGGGCCACGACTTCCGGGGCAACGATTTCGGGCACGAACACCGATGGTTCCGGTTCGCAATAGGGCACCGGCGCACCGGTGCGGACGATGAGGTTCCGCGACAAGCGGCTCGCGGTTGTCGGCGTGTGGCCGACGCACATCGTGTCCATCCCGTACAATTTGCCGAGGCTGATTGGCACCCGTTCGGCAATCAACTCCGCGAACAATTTCAGCACGCCCGTTACCGCATTTTGCCCCGCGAAACAGATGGCGCGAGCGGCGTGCGGGCGTTCGCCGAGGATCGCACGGATCGTCCGCGTACACGACTTCCCCGGCCCGACTTCGACGAACGCACGGATGCCGTCGCGGTAGGCACTCTCGACGACGGCCGGGAAATCGATCGTGTGCAACAACCCGGCTGTGATCGAGTCGGCGGCGGCGGCTTCGGTCACTTTGTACTCGCGGCCCCATGCCCCGCTATATACCCGCAACCCGCTCGGTGCCGTCACCGGTAAGCGGTGGAGTTCGCGGTACGCGGCCTCAACGGGGCGGCCCGCTTCGCAGTGTGCGAGCGTCACGCCATCGAGCAACAGGAACCGCTGGCCGAGCGCGGCGACGAGCGTTTCCACATCCGCTTTCACCCCGCCGATGACGCATTCGTTCGGCGCAGTCACGATCAACAAGTAGGCGTGCAACTCGGGCCGCAAGTGCAAACGCACATCGTCCGGCGCGACCATCACGACGCCGGAAACCCAATCGAGCGGCGTCGTTTCCGGCGTACCGAACTGCGCGCGTGCGGCGTTGAACGGTGGCCCGAGATCGGTGCCGAACAGCGACGATTCCTGAATCCGCCGATACATCTCGTCGCGGCTCGTCCAGAGCCGCATCCCGAACAACCCCGCCGATTCGCCGAGGCTCTGCCCGATCATCGCGTCAGCTTTGAGGCCCAAACTCACGAGTAAATCGGTCGTCAGCGTGCCGAGCGTCACTTGGCCGAACAGGAACTCGCGTGCGGTTGTGTCCGGTGGAATCGCACTTTCCCAGAAGCGATTCGGCGCGTATTGCGAACGCAGTAGCGCGTTCTCCGATTGTTGTCGTCGCAAGATACCGGGCCATTCGGTGCCGAAGTCGCGGCCCATCCCGGCGAACGGATTTCCCGAGCCGGGGAACACGAACGCGACCTTGCCGTTCCGCCCGATCGGGTACGGGTCGAAGAACACGCGGTCGCGAATCGCGGGGCGCAAGTCGCCCGCTTTCGCGTCGGGGATCGGCGTTTCGGGCCGCGCCGTGATGGCACGCACCGCGAACGCGATTTGCTCTTTCAATTCGGCCGTCGAACGCGCCACGAGCGTGACGGCCAGCTTCCGGCGCACGTCGGCGGGCACGCGGCGAAACCAGTCGCGTGCCAGGCTTTCGATCGTCCGCACGCCATCGGGTAGCCACGTCGTTAAGCGTCCGAGGCCGTCGATTAGTTCCGCCGTCGTATCGCCTTCGATGGCAAACACCGCTTCGGATCGCGCGCCGAGCGGCTGCTGGCGTTCGGCCTCCTGCGTCTTGCTCGCCTGCTCCGTCGCATGTTCTTCGAGCACCGCGTGAACGCACGAACCATCGACGCCGACCCCCGCCACCGCCGCACGACGAAGGCCCGCAGCGCGATCTTGCAACCAGTAGCGCGGTGTGTTCGGGAAGTGACAATCGGCGGTTACGGCGTCGAGTTCGCTACGGCGTTCTTCGCTCGGTATCGCGGGCAAAATCTGGTGATACAGCGACAAGCTCGCCTTCACGACCGCCACCAGAACGCTGGCAAACCCCGTGTGCCCGACCTGCGCCTTCGCCGCGCTAATCTCCAGTGGCACCGTCCGCGTCGTGGCCTTCAAGAGCGCCGCGAGTGCCTCGGCTTCGATGCGGTCTTCGCATGGCGTGCCGCCCGCAGAGGCATCGAGATAGCCGATGCTCGCCGGGTCGATTTGTGCATCCGAACAGGCGCGTAACAGCGACGAAGCGTACGTGGCCGAATCGGCCACGACCGCTTCCATCGCGCCGCCCGATGCCGTGCCGACGCCACGGAGTACGGCGTAGACTCGGTCGCCATCGCGCTCGGCATCGGCGAGCCGCTTCAGTACCACCGCCGCCGCACCTTCACCGGGAACGCTGCCAAAGGAAAACCGCCCGAACGGCATCGGTTGGCCATCCGGGGAGAACGGCCGATCTGCCGCCGTCGCGTGCATCGCCCGCGGGTCGCCTGCCAGTTCGACGCCACCGACCACCGCGCGATCGAGTTCCCCTGCACGCAGTGCCCGCACCGCCAGTTCGAGCGCCCGACCGGCCGATGTTTCTTCGCTGCACACCGTGAAACTCGGCCCGCCGAACCGGAACGCGCGCGCGATCCGGCTTGCCGCGATACTCCCGAGCGCACCCATCACGCGGTTCGCGTTCAGTGCCGGCCCCACGGCATCGGCTTGCGTCGCATCGACCGCTTTCGCCGCCCAGCGCAGGTGGTAGTTCGTCGCGTTGAGGTCCAGGCCGAGGCCGACGAACACGCCGGTCATCGGGTCGCCGTGGTCTTTGTCGGTCTCGCGTGCCGTGGTGCAATCGTCGATCGCGGCGGCGGCGGTAATTAGCGACAGCAGTTGCTG
>JAYSKW010000518.1:0-7962 GCA_043726085.1 Limnoglobus sp. | reverse complement strand
GCTGCCTCGACGCATTCGGCGAATGATGCTCGTTCCGATCGGAATCGTCGTTGTCGGGACGTTTGCGTACCCGGCCATCGAAGGCCCGAAATGGACACTCTTTGACGGCCTGTACATGACGGTGATTACACTCACCACGCTCGGTTATGGCGAGATCCCCGAACCGCTCTCGAAACCGGGTCGCGCGTTCACGATGCTACTCGCGCTCGGCGGGATTTTCGTACTCTTCTACTTCGCCACCGACATCATTCGAAGCATCGTTACCGGCGAACTGCGAGACATGCTGGGGAAGGAACGTATGGACGATCAATTGAAGCATCTGACCGGGCACACCGTCGTTTGCGGGTTCGGTCGTATGGGCAAGATCGTCTGCGATGAACTCGAACGCCTCGAACAACCGTTCGTGGTGCTCGATACCGCCGACCCCGGTACCGATTGGAGCTATCGCAAAGGGTTGCGGCTTCACGGGGACGCCACCGAGGACGAGATGCTACGCAAAGCCGGCATCGAGCGAGCGAAAGCGTTGATTACGGTCGTCGGTTCGGACGCGAGCAATTTGTACATCACGCTGAGCGCTCGGTTATTAAGTCCGAAACTGCTAATCGTGGCACGAGCGGAGGAAGCCGAGGCGGAAACGAAGTTGCGGAAAGTCGGCGCGAACAATGTGATTTCGCCGTACCTCGTGGGTGGCCACCGTGCCGTGGAAGCCATCTTCAAACCGACGGTGCAGCACTTCATGGATCAGGCGACGCGATCCGATCTCATCGATCTGCGAATGGAAGAGTTGCGCGTCGAGGCGGGGAGCGCGCTGGCGGTGAGCACGTTGCGCGATTCGCGACTTGCCAACGATTACGGCGTCGTTGTCGTCGGCATCGTGCGGCCGAACGGCGATGTCATTTACGCTCCGACCGGAGATGCGATCCTCGAAGTCGGAGCCACGCTCATTGCATTCGGCAAACGCGCACAACTGGCACTCGCCGAGATACTGGCGCGCAGCACACCCGCCGAGCCGGTATAAAATCCCACACACTTTACCGAATCACTTTGCGGCTGAAAGCGACGATGAACAGGCCGAAGAGCAATGTGCCCATAACCGATTCGATCATCACCGGGATGTTCATCCAGCCCTTCGCCACTTCGCGGATGCCGCCCATACCGGACGTGAACACGGATACGCTCGTCGTCAGGCCGATCATCGTTCGATTGGCGAAACTATCCACACTCTCGTCGGGGAACGGCTTCTTGTCGGCATAAAACTGCTCGACGCCGAGTGCGTAGATCATCGCGAAACTCAGGATGATGACGAACGCCATCCGCACGGCGCGAATCGGGTTTGTGCCGTAACCGCAGCCGATGTCGAGGAACAACCACTCGCCGAAACTGCGCCACTTCGTCCACGGTCGCGACCAACTGGCAGGCCTTGCCCGACGCTGATTCACCTTAAAGCGATAGAACGCCCAGTCTTCCTGGTCGTAGCGGTGTTGCGTCGAATAGCACTTCTTCAGCAGGCCGTACTCTTGCATCGCCTGTTCGTGGTTGCCGGTTTCCTCGGATAGTAACCGCCCTTCGATCTGTTTCGGTTGAATCAGGATTCGCTCCCCGATCGCGTTCTGGCAGGCCAGCCGCATCTTCGTTCCCGCCTCGATTTGTTCCAGATACGCGAAGTCCTGGAACTTCGCTTTCGAGATGTCCAGCAGCGCCTCGAAGCGACTGCCATCGAGCGCGAACTTCTTCGATACGGACGAGCCGCGAAACAGAAAGTCGTTCGCGAACTGACACTTGACGAGCACGAGACCCTGATCGGCGTGCAGGCTCCGGAAATCCGCCATCGCCAAAAATTCGCACTCGGTAAACTCCGCCCAGCCGTGGAACTTCGCTTCCCAGAACGTGACCTTCTGCTCGAACTTGCACGCTTTGAAGCCGAGCTTGTTCTTGAACTGCGTACCCGATGCCGAGAACTCGCCCTTGACCGTGACGCGATAGAAAATGGCTTTGTTAAAGGTACTACCGCTGATCGTCAGGTTGCTTTCAAACGTCACCTGCTTGTTGAAATGCGGGCGATCGATCGTACAGCCGACGAATTTCACTTCGGCCGCGAAGGTGGCCCCGTTGAACTCGGGTTGCACGAGCGTGCAGTTCCGAAACGCGATCGGCGTGTCGTAGTTTCCGCGAAACTTCAGCTTGCGAATCCGCGCATTCTCGACCATCTTGCCCTCGGCGATGAGCGCATAGACTTGCTCGACGGTGAGTTCGCCTTTCGGCACGCTCGTATCTTCGCCTTCGACTTCCGGAACGAAATTCTCTTCGGACATAGTTCACCTTCTAAATGTTGAGCGTGGCCGAGACGCGTGGGAAAATCGCGGCGGCCTCGTCGATCAACGGCTGATAATTCCCGGCGTACCGCGTCGAAAAATGGATCAGTTCCAGATGTTCGACCTTCGCGGCTTTCGCCAATTCGGCGGCTTGCGTCGCCGTCATATGCTTGTGCTTCTGTGCCTGTTTTAGGTGCGATGTCGCGTAGAAGCTATCGCAGTACAGCCGCCACGCGCCTTTCGCCAATCGTATCAATCCAGCGCGGACCGCCTCCGAATACAGCGTATCGGTGATGAACGCCACCCGCGCCCCTTGCGATTCCGCGAAGTATTGTTCGGCCAGAACCTTCAGCGTGAATCGCCCGCCGCGAATTTCAATTTCCGTGTCGAGGCTCTCGCCGCTTCGCAATTGCCGCAACACCTGCGCGACCCACTCGCCCGGTTTCAGCATTCCCGCACCCAGCTTCGCCGGGTCGGGGTGGTAGCCCGATTTCTCCACGAGCGCGTACGACCAGCACGGCACCGTGTGGTCGGCCGGGGCGGCTTCCACTCGCAGATGTTCGTTTTCGTAGCAGGTGCCGCCGCTCCATGCGCGTTCCGTAATCGTCGGGGGCGGAAACCGCTTCGTGCATTCGAGCAACCCCGTTCGGATCGTCCCCGCACTCAGCTCGTTCACTTCGATGGCGATTTTCTGGAACGGGAAGAACGGGTACTCGTAGCTATGGATTCGGTCGTAGATTTTCTGAATCGTGCCGATGGGGCCGAACACACGGAGCGTTTTATCCTGGTCGATGTTCGCGCGAACGATGCGATCGAAGCCAATGAAATGATCGACGTGATGGTGCGTAATGAACGTACATTCGAGGTCGCTTAGTTGCGCGTTCGTCAGCCGATGATTCTCACCCGCATCGAAGAGCATCGCATTCGTGCTACCCGGATAATCGAGGTACAGCACCGGGTCGCCGGTCGAGCCGTTGACGAGGTTAATGGTCGAGAAAGTTCGCGCAGCAGCCACGGATATTGCTCCGGAAACGGAGTTAGGTCACCACCGGTATAAACGATTTCGCCGCGAGTTGTCGTCGCTTTTATTGAAACGGTACGGATTTCTGACTGCGGCCCGCACTCTTCGCGGAAATTTCCGTGCTAACTATTGTTCTGAGGTACGTAACGACCGTCGAATCGACTCTTTGAGATTCTTCTAACATGAACGAGGCTGGCGTCGGACTCGCCTTGGAACCGGCGTTGTGCTGCCTCTGCGGGGTCGAAGATGTCGACCCCGTGGCGGTGGGCGAAGACTTCGAGTATCGCACCGGCCCGGATTCGTTCCTCGCCGTCCGTTGTCGACGCTGCCAGATGGTGTATTTGAACCCACGGCCCGCACTTTCGGCGATGGCGCGAATCTATCCGGATAGTTATCACGCCTTCCAGTTTGATGCAGCGGAGTTTGGCCTCGTTTACCGTATCCGTCGCCGTCTCGAAGCGCGGCGGTTGCTGAAATGGTGTCGCGGTTTGCCTGCGAATGCGCGCATTCTCGATGTCGGTTGCGGCGACGGCTTTCACCTTAGCCTCTTGCGCGATTACGGTTCCAAATACTGGACGCTCGACGGAATCGATGCGGACGAACGTGCGATTCTCGCCGGTCATGCGCGGGGTTTGGACGTTCGCCAAGGCACGATTGAAACGCTCGATATTCCACGCGAAACGTACGATCTCGTGCTGCTTATCATGACGATCGAGCACGTGCCCGATCCGAAGGCGTTGTTCGTTGCGATCCGCAATTGTCTGAAGCCGGGCGGTCGCGTGGTCGTGGTGACGGACAATGCCGCATCGCCCGATGCGTGGGTGGTTCGGGGGCGGCACTGGGGCGGGTATCACTTCCCGCGGCACCTGTATTTGTTCAATAAGAGCAATCTTTCGGGTCTCGCGCGGGTGGCCAGTTTGGCCCCCGTTCGCGTTCGTTCCGCGATGAGTCCGGTGAACTGGGTGTACTCGATTCGCAATCTGCTCGACGATTGGGGATTCCCCAAGTGGTGCGTGCGTCGTTTCAGTTTGAAGGGCATCGTCGCGCTGTCGATGTTCACCGTGTGGGATGGATTTCTGAATCTGTTCGGGTGCGGCGGCATTCTTCAGGCGGTGTTCGAGCGACCCGCGGAAACGCAGGTGCAGCCATGAGTGCCAACGCGCCGATCGTCATCATTGGGGCGGGGCTTGCGGGCTTGACTGCGGCCACGTTCCTCCAACGACACGGGCGAAAAGTGCGAGTCTTTGAGGCGGGCAAAGCCGTTGCCGGTCTCGCTCGTAGCTTCCAAGACGCGGACGGCTTCACGTACGATTTCGGCGCGCATTTCATCACGAATCGCCTCGCCGCCGCCGTCGGTGTCTCGGCGATTTGTCGGCATATGCCTCGCTATGGCGAAAGCGTTTGGCAGAACGGCCGCAGTAGTTCGTACCCGTTCGGCCTGATGCGCCAGGCGCGTTTCGTAACGAGTGCGTTCGCCAAGAAAGCGACGAGTCCGTTCCGTGGCAAACCCCGTAACGCCGCCGAGTGGTACGAAAACGCCTACGGAAACAAGCTGGCCCGCGAGATCGCCATCCCGATCACCGAGGCGTGGTCGGGTGCACCGGCGGCCGAACTCGCGCCGTCGGTCGGCGATAAGTTCACGAGCAGTTTACCGCGGACGATGCTGTTGCACGCCGCCGCGCGCTTCACCGGTCGCACGGTCGCAGTCGGCTATTCGTCGTCGGTACCCGAGTCGCCGCACGTTTGGCACGTCTACCCGAATGGCGGCATCGGCGCGATCTGCGAACGCTTGGCCGACGAAGTGAAATCGTGCATCTCGCTCGAATCGCCGGTGCAGTCGATCCACGTGACCGACGATAGCGTCTGCGGAGTCCGCGTGGGGGATAAGGACATCGACGCCTCGGCGGTCATCACCACCGCTCCGTTGCACGTGCTGCCGAAGATCGTGAAGGGAACGAACCGGCTCGATCACCTGGCACGCTTTCGCTATCGTCCGATGATCTTCGTGAACTTGCGGTTCCGCGGCCGCGATCTGATTCCGAACGTCGTCACGTGGACGCCCGAGAAGCAATATCCGTTCTTTCGGCTCAGCGAAATCGGCACCGGCTTGCCGTGGCTCGTGCCCGATGGCAAGACGCTCATCACCGCCGACATCGGTTGCCAAGTCAACGATGAACTTTGGCAAATGCCAGACGATGCCCTCGGCGAGAAGTGCGTCGAAGCGTTGCGCGAAATGATCCCGGATGTGAAGGAACGCTACCTCGGCTGCCGCGTTCTCCGCACGCCGATTGCGTACCCGGTGTATCTGAACGAGTACGAAGCCGAGCGGAAAGCGTTCGGCGAATCGACGGGCATCGACGGGCTGTACAGCATCGGCCGCAACGGCGAGTTCGCACACATTCTCATGGAAGACGTCTACTGGCGAACGCGACGGAAACTGGCGGTCCTCGCTTTCGGTGAACTTCGCCTATGACCCGACGGATTCATCCCGGTGATCGGTGGCTCGTAGAACTTCCAGGGTAGTGCCCAAGTGATGTGAAGTGGATCTTGACTCGCGGATTTTATCGGTTTCTACTGTCTCAATACTGGACTGGTTCGTTTCTTCTTGAGTAATCACGCCATGGATTCGGCTACTCCAACGACCAATCCCTCCGAGTTGTTTCTCACCCCGCCACGCATCCTCATTCCCAAACTCCTCCGGAGTCTCGAGGGCTGGAAGGCACGGGCGGCCGCCCGCAAAAAATCAACAAAGCCTTGCAAATCAAGGCTCGCGACCTCACACTCAGCCGAAACAGTTGGAAAACACGTGCCCTCCACGCCGAACAAAAACTCCGCGACACTCACGACACACTCGCGCATACCCGCCAACTCCTCGACGCGGCCACAGCCGAGGTCGAGACACTTCCCAAAAAAATTCTCCGGACTTGAGTTCCGCTCCGCGTGGCGGCCAGTACTCCGTTGACATTATCCACGTCTCGATTCCGCTCGTTCGGAAAGCCGCCACGTCGATGCGTGCCACGGCGGCGGCCCTGGCCATACTGGCCCAACGGCAATTCCTCGATTTCGTGACTTCGTCCGCGAGCGATCTCCGTTGGTGGCTCATCCGCCTCGGTTGCTACGCCCTCACCCGGCCGCTCGAACGCGCGACCGATTGGGTCTGGCTCATCGATCCCACCGCACAAATCGGCGACCGAAAACTCTTCGCCGTTCTCGGCTGTCGCCTGTCCGACGTTCCCTTCGGACGCGCCTTGCGTCTTGCGGACTTGAAATTGATCGCGCTGGTGCCGATGGAAAAATCGAACCGCGAAAGCGTGGCCGCGATCCTCGAAGAGGCCCAGTTGCGAACGGGCGTTCCGCGTCAGATCGTGTCGGACGGCGGCTCGGATGTGCGTGGGGGAAGCGAGCGATTTATCGAGAATCACCCGGAAACGACGTGGGCATTGGACGTCGTGCATGCGGCCGCGAATGCGTTGGAAACGGTCTGGGAGCGAGACCTGCGTTGGCACGAATTCCTGCGTCAATTGAGCGAAACGAACCAGACGATTCGCCAGACGAAGGCAGCGTTTTTGCTCGCGCCGTTGCATCGGCAGAAGGTGAGATTCATGAAGGTCGGAATTACGATTCGATTCGCCACGCGCGTGTTGCGGTTGCTGGACGCACCGGTTCCGCTACCGGCCGCCGAGGAAAAATACGCTTGGCTCCGCGCGTATCGCAACGACGTGGCGCATTGGCGAGACGAGCATCGGATCGTGGAAACGACGGTCGCGATCGTTCGTCGGGACGGCTTGAACGCATCGACGCGAGAAGCGGTCGAGTATGCGTGGGGCGAGTGGGGCGAGTTGCGCGATCGGCCCGAGTTCGTGCCAGTGATGGGTCGGATGCGTGGGTATTTGAACGTGCAGACGCGAACGTTCCGGCCCGGTGAGCCGCTGGTGGGAAGTACGGAAGTGTTGGAAGCGTCTGGAGGGGGATCAGTCGACGAGCGGGCTGACGACGCTCGTGCTTTCATTCGGTGCGATGGTGTCAGAATGCAACGAAGAGGACATACGCGAAGCGTTGGACGCGGTGCCGGAGAAAACGGCACGTGGCTGGACGAAACGCAACATCGGAGAGTCGATCCAGTGGTTGCGACGGAAACTGTTTGCCGAACCAGAACCGGGATGAACCGGAAAACCCGTCAAGATCCACTTCACATCACTTGGGGGAGAGCCCCAGGTGATGCGAAGTTGGCCTTTCTGTCGCATTTCCGCGAAAACTATCATCCGATTTCTGTTACCCTCTCCGTTTCGGAGATGGCCGGTTTACCGGCCTGAAGGGCCGGTTCAATCAGCCCAGGTCGGAGCGAGCAAAGCGAGCGCAGGCCTGGGAAAGCAAGAGCAAACGGCCACGGTCCTGAAGGGACCGTTCAGGGTGATCGAGTCTGAACCGCCCCTTCAGGACGGTGGATATTTTCGCAATCTACCCCATGCCTGCGCTCGCTGCGCTCACTCCGACCTGGGCTTTCGGAACGGACCTTAGAGGCCCGAAAATCACGAATCACAAAGGTCTCGATGGCGAGAATTTCCACATCGAAATGACGCATCCGTTCCTTTGCCAAAACTGGTGAACGCGAACTGAGATGACCCGAAA
>JAYSKW010000517.1:0-7015 GCA_043726085.1 Limnoglobus sp. | reverse complement strand
ATTGCGGCGATAGGATTTGAACCTATGACCTCCAGGTTATGAGCCTGGCGAGCTAACCGGGCTGCTCCACGCCGCGTCTTGTAACTGAAGTATAGGGGTCATCTGGATTTTGGGAAGGTCTCTTTCACTTCGACCTGCCTCAAACTGGCATTTCGTCTACAATTATCGACTGTAACCGCGCACGAATTGCCACTCGGAGCTATCCCTTGCCGCTACCCCAGCTACCGTTGCTTTGCATGGGTGGCATCCTCTGCCTCACCCCCCTAACACTATACCTGTTCTGGCTTTCCGCCGTCAACCGGCGCGACCGCCCCACGGTCGTTTCGTCGCGGTGGGACTTCGTTTCGCTGTTGGCGGCGCTCGGTGGCTTCCTGTTGTGCGTGGGTCTTTTGCTCAGCTCGGTGGCGACGAAAAAAAATCCGCTACTGAACGGCGCGAACGTTCGCGAGAACTGGGAGAACGTGCAAATCGCCAGCTTGGTGCTGCCAGTCGGGTATCTGCTATTGGTGCTTGCGTGTGCGGCACTGACGTTGCAATCGCGGCGGAAATCGCTGTCGGTTTACAATATCGATCTCGCATCCGCAGAAGGAAATTTGCGAGATCTGTTCGCCCACATGGGCATCGAGGCGAAACGGTTCGGGAACGTCTGGTCCGATGGCCGGCCGTTGATCGAAGTCGTTCCCTTCCATGCGTTTAGCCATATTACGGTGAAGATTCTGGCTGCCGACGAACGCCTAAGCGAAGAACTCGAACGCGAGTTGCGTTCGTCGTTCGCGACCTGTTCCTCCGGTGAAAATACCGCCGGTGCCTGGCTCTCGACGGCCGCAATGAGTGCGTTCATCAGCGTGATGTGTTGCGTAATCTTGATCGTTGCGGCATCGGTGTCGGGGCGACTGTGATCTCGAGACATTAGACAGGATTAACAGGATCAACAGGGTTGATTCAAGATTCAAGAAATACGTCTTCACACTGTTTGAGAATCCTGTTTCATCATGTGAATCCTGTCCCAAATAATATCGAAATGTCAAGCTGGCGAATTTGTGCGAGTTGTGAAGCCTGTCGTTCGATTCCCAAACGATGGATTACCGAGTTTTGTCGCGTCGTAACGATTGCGAGGTCGATGCATATGGGGAACGCGATACCGCCGCCACGGATGGCGACACCCTTTTGCGAGGAACGCACGATGAAGAAGTTCTTGTTTACGATGGCCGTTGCCGCTGGTGTTGTCGTCACCTCGAATGGGGCGAACGCACAATGGGGCGGCCCTCCGGGTGCTGGCGGAATGCCTGGCGGTATGCCACCTGGCGGGATGCAGGGAATGCCGTACGGCCCGCCCCCCGGCGCGTCGATGGCAAGTGGCGGTGGGGCCAGCCCTTATGGCTGGAACCCGATGTTCAAGAAAGTGCTGTGGTGGAAGAAAGACAGTTCGTCGCCGTGCGGCAAGAACGGCAAAGGCTGTGCCGACGCGAACGCGATGCCCGCACCCGGTAGCGGCCTGCCCGGCTCGCCCGGCGCGTCGATGCCTGGCACATTGGTGTTCCCACAAAACCCATACATTCGCAGCCCACGCGACTTCTTCATGTACGGTCAGTCGGGCAACTAATACAGATGTATCCTGGGGTGCGACGCTCCGTGTCGTACCCGTCGAATCTGGGGTTCCGCTATGCCGCTGTTTGGGGCGCACCTTTCGATTGCGGGCGGACTGACCAAAGCGATCGACGCGGCACTTTCACTCGAAGCGCAGACGGTGCAAATCTTCACTGCAACGCCCTCGCAGTGGAACGTGTTCGCCACGGGTCAATCGGGCGAACTGTCGCCGCTCGATGCGTATACGGGGAAGCAGATTCTTGCGAACGATGTGGACATATTTCGACAACTTGCGAAGAAATCGAAGTTGCAGTTTCTCACGGCGCACGATTCGTACCTCATCAATCTCGCGTCGCCTATTGATGCCATCTACGAAAAGTCGATTGCCGCATTCGTCTATGAACTCGACCGTGCGGAGGCGTTGGGACTCGCGTATCTGGTGACGCACCCCGGCGCGCACGTTGGCAGTGGCGAGACCGCCGGATTGCGGCGTGTGGCCGCCGCCATCGATCGCGTCCATGCCTTGCGACCCAGTCAAAATGTGAAAGTGCTTCTCGAAACCACCGCCGGGCAGGGGAGTTGCCTCGGTGCGAACTTCAACCATTTCGCATACTTGTTGAATGCCGTGAACGCCCCCGAACGTCTCGGCGTTTGCGTCGATACTTGTCACATTTTCGCTGCGGGTTACCCGCTGGGTACCGAAGACGAATATGGTTCGACATTTGAAGAATTCGACCGAGTGATCGGATTGAAGCAGATCCGCTTATTCCACATCAACGACAGCGTGAAGGGTCTCGGCAGTCGCGTCGATCGTCACGCGGGGATCGGCTTAGGAATGATCGGCGAACCGGCGTTCCGAAGGCTCGTCACCGACCCACGATTTCGCGAGTTGCCGATGATTCTGGAAACGCCCAAAGAAGACGATGCCGGTGGCCAGATGGACTCGATCAACCTCGGCAAACTGCGTGCATTCCTCCAAGAAGCGGCGGTCTAGTTAAAAAACTGTTCGAGGCGGTATTCGGCGGGGAATCGTGGCGTACCACCCGCCTGCGTACACGCGAACGCGGCCACTGCCGTGCCCCAGCGGTCGATCGATTCGAGCGGCAGCCCGAACGACAAACCCAGTGCGAGCGCGGCAGTATACGCATCGCCCGCACCAACGGTATCGACTATCGTTACAGCCTTGCCTGCGGTTTCACTGCGTTCGCCATTTTTGCCGAGTATCAACGATCCCGATGCGCCGCGCGTCAGGGCTGCGACATTCAGCGAATAGTCCGCCATAATGCCGCACAGGAGCGCTTCCTGCGTACCGGTTCGGTTCAGTAACGTCGCCAAGATCGGCAGTTCTTCGTCGTTTAACTTGAGGGCATTCGCCATCGCCAAACTTTGCACGACGATGTCGCGGTCCCAAAATGGCGAGCGCAAGTTGAGGTCGAGGATGCGCAAACAATCGTTCGATGTGGCACGAACGAGTCGCGAAATCGTTTGCCTCGAAGGTTCATTTCGCTGTCCGAGCGTTCCGAAGCAAACGACATCGGCCCGTTTCGCCACTGCCTCGAGTGGCTCGCTCCATTGCAGATGATCCCACGCGGGGTTCTCGATAAACGTGTAACTCGCGCGCCCCTCCGCATCGAGTGCCACGCAAACTTGCCCCGTCGGCTGATCGACAACTGCGATCGTCGACGGATCGACGCCATGAGCTTGCAAAGTCTGAATGGCTTGCGTCCCGAGGGCATCGCGACCGATGGCACTCGCGAGAAAGACGCGAGCATGTCGCTGTCCCAACTCGGCCACGCTACACGCGAAGTTCGCCGGCGCGCCGCCGAACTGCGGGCCATCGGGGAACACGTCCCAAAGCAGTTCGCCGAGCGCGAGAACGGTGATCGGTTTCATTTCGCTAGTGTACGGCGGGTGGCTTGCCTCGCCCTTTGTTGGCGTCGGCGTATCCTGATCTTGCGGCGTTCCTTGCACTTTGGACGGAACGGGGGCACGATGGGAATCGATGTCGCGGCGACGACGGCGAAGATTGTGGCGAACGTGGAAAAGGTCATCATCGGCAAGCGCCCCCAGTTGGCGCTGGCGATGGCGGCGTACCTTTGCGAAGGGCACATCCTTCTCGAAGACGTCCCCGGCGTCGCCAAAACGATGTTCGCCCGCGCACTCACCCGCAGCGTCGGTTGCACGTTCAAGCGGCTTCAGTGTACGCCGGACTTGCTGCCATCGGACGTCACCGGCGTGTCGATCTTCAACCAGAAAACGACCGAGTTCGAATTCCGCCCCGGTCCCGTATTCGCCCAGACACTACTCGCCGACGAAATCAACCGCGCGACGCCACGAACGCAGGCGGCACTGCTCGAAGCGATGGGCGAACGCCGCGTCACCGTCGATGGCCAGACGTACGTTCTGAAGCCGCCGTTCCTCGTGATCGCCACGCAGAACCCGATCGACCAAGAAGGCACATTCCCTTTGCCCGAAGCCCAACTCGACCGCTTCCTGATTAAATTGAGCCTCGGGTATCCGAGCTTCGAGGAAGAATCGATGATGCTGACGCGGCTGCAAAAAGGCCACCCGATCGACGACTTGCAACCGGTCGTTTCCGCCGATGCGCTGATCGCCTGCCAAGAGGTTGTGCGGAATATCCACGTCGATGAGAAGCTGAAAAAGTACGTGCTGGAAATCATCCACGGGAGCCGCGAAAGCGAAGATGTGATGCTCGGCGGCAGCCCGCGTGCCTCGATCGCGCTGTTCCGTTGTGCGCAAGCACTGGCCGCGATTCAGGGCCGCGAATTCGTAATCCCCGACGACGTGAAACGCATGGCCCAACCCGTACTCGGCCACCGCATCATCTTGCGCCCCGAGAGCCGCCTACGCAAAAAAACCGCCGCCTTGATCGTCAACGAAATCGTCTCGGATGTGCGGGTGCCGATCGTCGACCGCCCCGTGAAAGAGAACAAGGAATACTTCGGTTGAGGTTGAAGTGAAGCGCGGGTCGCGATTTAACTCGCAGGTAGCATCAGGGGTCGTTCGGTGCCGAAGGTGTTCGCGAGCGATTGGGGGTTGAGCACTTCGGCGGGTGGGCCACTGGCGACGATTTTCCCGCCACTCATACACAGCACGTTGTGCGCGCATCGGCCGAGTACGGTGAGGTCGTGCGAGACGAGCACGACGGTCACGCCCGATTCGCGGTTGATTTCCTCGATGAGATCGTAGAAGCCGCGTTGGTCTTTGAAATCGATCCCCGATGCCGGTTCGTCGAGTAGTAGCAGTTCGGGTTTCGGTTCGAGCGCGAGCGCCAACATCACGCGTTGGAGTTGCCCGCCGGAGAGGCCTTCGATCGGTCGATCGAGCGTATGCGCGACGCCGACCCGTTGCAACATTGGGAGGATGCGACGCACGGCCCACTTCGAGACACCGAAGAATAATGGCTTGGTTTGTAGCATTAAACCGATAAGATCGCGAACCGTGATCGGCAACGCCGCTTCGATGGTCAAGCGTTGTGGCACGTAGCCGACGTGGTCGGGGCGCGGGTGCGTGTGGTTCTGCCCGCAGGCAAACTTCACTTCGCCGCGATACGGAAACTCGCCGACGAGGGCGCGCAACAACGTCGATTTCCCGCAACCGTTAAGGCCGACGACGGCGGTGATCAACCCGTTGGGGATGTCGCAGTTGAGGTCGAACAAAATCGGACGACCGCCCCGCTCGACCCGGAGATTCCGGATCGAGACCATGGGCGGTCGCGTGTCGGTGACCGCGAGGGATATCACGTTATTTCAGCACCTTGGCGAGCGCTTCGAGGTTTTCGCGCATCTTCTTTTCGTACCACTCGGGGCCGAATTCGGCATCGGTCGACGTCTCGAGTGGATCGATCACCACGAACACGGGGTCCGCCACACCGCGACGTTTCAGTTCGTCCAGCACGCTCTTCGCCGAGGTGCTGGCGTTGTATTGCGGCTCGACGGCAATCACGCGAATCTTCTTCGACACGCAACGCTTGACGAGCGTATCGAGTTCCTTCGGCGATGGTTCCGAGCCGGCCACTTGCTGAATGACTTCGGGATCTTTGAGGTCGAACGTCTTCGCGAAATACGCGAGCGAGCCGTGGAAACTGATGAACTGCCGTTCAGTTTTCGCTTTCAGCATCGCGATGCCATCGGCTTTGATTTTGTTCAACTTGGCGGAATACTCGGTCGCGCGGCGATCGTAATCGGCTGCGTGAACGGGGTCGGCGGCTTTGAGTTCATCGCGAATCATCTCGACCATTTTGTTGGCTTGGTCGATCCCCAGCCAGACGTGCGGATCGTGGTCGCCGTGGGCTTCGTGTGCCGGTGCGTCTTCGGGCGTGCCGTGATCGTCGCAGCACGAGCAGCTTCCTTCGATGAGCATTTCATCGGGAATCGCACTACCGAGCGAGATCGGCGAGAGTTTCTTTTTACCGAGGTTCTGCGACATTTTCCTGGCCACGCTGTTGTCGAGTGACAGGCCATTGATGAAGAAAATATCCGCACCTGCGAGCATCCGCGCGTGCGAGGGACCGGCATCGAAATGGTGCGGCCCTTGGTTGGACATCACGCCGCGAACGGTGGCATGTTCCCCGGCCACATTCATCGCGAAGCACTGAATCGGCGAGAACGATGCCAGCACCTTCGGGCCGGGTTTGCCGCTCCAACCCTCGTCGGGTAGAACGGTCGAACTCGTTCCGCAACCGATCATCGCGGCCAGTGCAATCGCACCGATGAATAACCCCGACCTACGATACGCAACCATTTTGAATACTCCAGTAGTGGAGAATAACTTCGTATTACAATAGTAGTCTACTCTGGCCGAACGGGAAGTGCAACAACGATTACGGTTTTCGTGCGATGAGCGCGATGTTGTCGGCGTAGTCTGCGCCGATGAGCCGGGTGATCAGATAGGCGGAGATCGCCTGTTTTAGCCGTGCGATCGGGTTCGACGTCGGTTGCGAAAAGGGGACGCGGTAGCCGGTGGCTTCGTAACCTTCGGCACGCACGTACGCCCAAAGATCCGGGATGTTATAGAGGTGCAGGTGCGTCATATCGGTGCCGTATGCCGAGCGGATGCAACGACCGTTCGGCGTTTGCAACAGAAGCACGCCACCCGAGTTTAACAGCGAAAGCAACTTGTGAATGAGCGATAATCCATCGCCGAGGGGAAGGTGTTCGATGAGGTCGAAGCAGACGATGGCATCGTAGGTCCGCTGTACTTCGCCAAGGTCGCGATAGGTGTGCGCGTATTCGCCGCCGATGTCTTGCGTGTGGTATTCGCCGCGAAAACCGGCCGACTGGAACTTTCGCATGATGCGGAGATCGCCCGCACCGACATCGAGAAGCGACGCCTTACCGGCGATCGCTTCGTAGTACGTTCGTTCGATTTCGCAGAGGCCATCGGTCGACCACCAGCGTCGACGCGG
>JAYSKW010000516.1:0-23537 GCA_043726085.1 Limnoglobus sp. | reverse complement strand
GATCGAGATCGCAAACGGAGTAAAAATGGTGTTTTGCTGCGTTCCGAAAGGAAAGGCGATGCTCGGCTCACCGGAGACTGAGAAACAGCGCTATAAAGTTGAAGCGGAACACGAATTTGCAACTGAGGGTTTTTGGCTGGCGAAGAGCGAATGTACACAGAAGGAGTGGGAGGCGGTGATGGGTCAGAATCCAAGTTGGTTCAGCGCGACTGGTGGCGGGAAAGCGAAAGTGCAAGGAATAGCTACGGTTAATTTTCCGGTAGAACGGGTGAGCTGGGACGATACTCAGTTGTTTCTACAGAAAATCAATGCACGTGTCGGCATGGCGAAAGAATTCGGTAAGTCGGGTATTTTCAAACTACCTCACGAGGATCAGTGGGAGTATGCATACCGGGGTGGCAAAGGCAACAAGCGGTCATTTTACTGGGGCGATGCGTTGAATGGAGATAAAGCGAATACCAACGGAGATTTCCCTTATGGCACAGAGAAGAAAGGCGCGTTTATGAGGCGAACGACAGCCGTAGGCAGTTACGCGACGGTAGCGGTTCACCCGTGGGGCTTATCGGACATGTCGGGCAACGTATGGGAGTGGTGTGATAATTTATACAATAGTCGACAATCGAATCGTGTGTTACGTGGGGGCTCGTGGGACTACGACGCTACGAGTTGCCGTGCGGCCTTCCGCAACAATTACGGGCCGACGAACAGGTTCGACTACCTCGGTTTCCGCGTCTGTTTCTCGCCAAGCAAGTAATGCCTCACTCATAATACTTTCCAGGACATTTCTCATCTTCCAATCGAATGCCTGTTGCCACATACAATTGCGGTACTCTCCTTCGCTGCATCCGTGCGGGAGGATTTTCTTGCTCCCTGAGGATTGGATTCGATGAATCTCCCGCTGCCTCGCAACGATTCTTCCCCTTCGCGCCGACGGTGGGTGGCCATCGGTTTTGGCGTGCTGGCCGTACTTGGGTTGTCGTACTTTGCGTTCGGGCCGAGCGATGCCCAACGCGATGCGCTGGCGAACCAGGCGGTGCCGGACACCTCGAAGACGTTGTTGTTCTGTTCGTGGAACGTCGAGAATCTATTCGACGATAAGGACGATCAACGCAAACAGGTCGACGAGCTTTACGACACCGCGTTCTTCAAAAACGAACCGCTCCGCAAGCTGAAATACGAACGAATTTCGTCCGCACTCATGAAGATGAACGGCGGTAATGGCCCCGATGTCATCTCGTGTATCGAAGTCGAAAGCGTGCGGGCGCTGGAACTGCTGATGGCCGCGCTGAACGAGAAAATCAAAGACCCAGCGATGAAGTACAAGTCGGTCGCGATGAAGAATCTCGACGCCGGACGGCACATCGCGCCGGGGGTGATTAGCCGGTATCCTCTGTCGCAGTTTACCACCAAGTTGCACGGGCAGGATCTACGCATCCTCGAAACGCACTTGATTATCAATGGCCACGACCTTTGCATTGTGGCCTCGCACTGGACGTCCAAACTCAAGCAGAGTAGTGGCGGGAATGGCGAAAAGGGTCGCGAGAAATACGCACGAACCATCTATGAACTTTACCGTGGCATGACGAAAAAGAAGCCCGACGTCGATTTCCTCGTCTGTGGCGACTTCAACGACACGCCGGATTCGGACATCGTCACCGATGTGCTCGGTGGCATCGGCGACGTTAAGAAAGTGAAAGCCGGCGGCGATTATCCACCGTTACTCGATCTGTTTGCGGGCAAGACCGGCGACAAGTTCGGTACGTTATGGTTCGACGGCAAACCGCTGATTTACGACCACATCTGCGTATCAGGCGGGATGCTCGACGAACTCGGTTGGTCGTGCAAACCGGAATCGGTAGCCACCGTCACAAACGGACTGATTCGCCCCGGTTCGACGCGTCGCCAACCGTGGCGGTTCGGCGACCCCGACCAGAATATGAAAGACAGCGACCGCGGTTTCGCCGACCACTTCCCCGTAACCGTGGAACTGACGGTCCGTGCCGCGAAGCCGATCTCGAAGTAACACTCGGAACGACTGTAACTTCCCGAACGGCCAACGAGAGCGTCCGTTCTCGTTGGCTTCACTTGAAGACTGTGCGAGTTGGCGTTATCCTCTGGATTGTTCTCGAAATAGTCGCGCCTTTGCAGCCCCGGAGAGTTGGCATGGCGAATCTGGACCGACGCGGTTTCCTTTGTGCCAGCATCGCGGTCGCCGCAACCGCGATCATTCCCGTTCATTCATTCGCACAAACGGCCGATCCGTTTCGCCTCGTCGAACCGGCTGGGGCAGCGGGCGACAAGCCATCGACGTGGACGCTGCACTTCCGCTACGCGCCGCCACGCATCGTGACCGTCGATTTGCCGAAGGTTGGCAAGAAGACGATTTGGTACATGGTCTATCAGGTCTATAACACGACACCAAACCCACAATCGGTGACGTCGTTGCGAATGGAACTCGTCACCAAAGACCTGAATACGACGCACCTCGACGAGCCGCAGCCAGCGCTGTTCCGTGCCGTTGCCGAGAAGGAAGACAAAGAAAAGGTCATGAAGTTTTTGTCGACGATTCAGATGACGGAGAACCCGATCCCCGTCACGAAGCCCGACTCGTTTCCTCGCTACGTTTCCGGCTTGGCGATCTGGACCGATGTCCCCGAGCGTGCCGGCAAGACGAATCAATTCAGCGTGTATGTAAGTGGCCTGTCCGATGGCTTGATTGCCGACCCTGCACCGAGTGGTGGGCAGATCGTCAAAATTAAAACGTTACAACTCGACTTCTTCAAACCGACCGACACGATCAAACCGGGTATCGACGACATCCGCGCCGAAGACAACAATGGCCTCGGTGGTGAGAAATGGATTTACCGTGCCGCAAGCCTGCGAAAAGCCGCAGCCGCGCCGATGCCGAAGTAGACTCACTTCGCGACGATTACGAACGACTCTTCCGCGATTTGAGTGAGGATGATTTGCCGGTGCTCGCTGCCGGAGAGTTTCAATTTTCGCGTCACTTCGTCGGGTTCCAACCGCGAGCCGCGATTGAGCAAGGTGATTCTTCCAACCTGATGTTCGCGGAGCCATTCGTTGAGCTTGCGAATGTGAAACGGTAGCACATCGACGATCTCGTATCGCGTGGCAAATGGCGTGTCGATGGCGGTATCGGATGAAATCAGCGCGATCCGCTCGTCGAGCATCTGACCGCTCACTTTTTCGCACAAATTCGCTTCGAGTTCCGCACGAACGACAGTCGGATCGGGATCGTAAAGGTAACGCAACGGCGGGCCGGACATCGGTCGCTCGGGTATGTTCATTGCCGTGAAGCTTTCGCCCGAAGGCAACGCGGTGGCACGACGCAGGCAGGTTTTCCCATCGCGCAGCCACGCCACGCACTCTTTGAGTTCCCCGTTCAACGACACGAATTCCATCTCCGCGTCGAACGCTTCGAGTTCGGATCGCGGAATCCCCGGTGCCAATTTGAACGCGAGCAATGGCACTCCCGCGAATCGTTTCGCGACCTCGAGCGGGTTCGGCTGGTAGTCCCCCACCGCGAGGTAGCGCCGGTTCGACGAGCGACGCGAGGGGTCGCAGAAGACGGCGTCGAAATCGCCTAAACTTTCGCCCATCACATCCGCAACGATCACCGTCGCGTTCGTTGCGCCGTTTGCGATCAGGTTCGCCTCGGCCATTCGGCTCCGCAACGGATCGAGTTCAAACGCGGAGAGCGTCGTTGCCACTTTTGCGAGCGCCAACGCATCGCCACCGATACCGCAACAGAGGTCCGCAACGTGCTGCGATCCGCGAAAGCGCGTCGCGCGATGCTGAGCGACCCTTTCGCTCGACGACTGTTCGAGTGCCTCTTTGGTGAAGAACATCCGAGCCGCATTTTGGAACTTCGACGCCGCTTTTTGGCGCAGGATCGCAGTTTCGAGCACAGCTTTGGCGATGTCGACGGGGTAGCGTTTGCGGAGTTTGTCGAAGCACTGCAGAAAGCGTGGTTCGCTCGGTGCCAGCGCCATCGCGATGGCCAATGCGGCCTCGCCGGAGGGCGTGCGGAGAAAATCGAAGGTACTGAGTTCCATCACTTTGAAGTATGGAAACGTGCGACGCCGTTCCGATTGATGCGAGAGCCGCACGGTCGGAATTCGATCCGTTCCGTTGGTATCCGTTGCAGAGCCAGCGAGATCGGGATACAATTTCCACGTTCGCAGAACTATGCACCTAAAAGGATGCGCTCGTGCAAATTAAGGTTTCCGCCCGTCACGGGCATCTCGATGCCGCCACCCAAGAGAAAATCCGCGAAAAAGTGGAGAAACTCCTCCATTATTTTGAACGGGTCAGCCAAATCGAAGTGACAGTCGATCTGAGCGGGGACGAGAAGAAGGTGGAAATTCTTCTGAATGCGGAACACAAGCACGATTTCGTCGCGCACGCACAAGCCCCCGAACTGTTGACTGCCGTGGCCGCCACGGTGGACAAAATGAAAATTCAGTTGAACCATTATAAAGAGAAGATTCAAGATCATCGTCGAGACCCAGCGCACGGGTCGATCGAAGGCAAGAAGAACGGCAAGACGGACGATCGGGATCTCGCGGATGACGAATGAGAAACGTGCGATCGGCTGCACCCGGAATACCCGACAGGAACGATGCTGATGCGAATGGCTCACTTTATCATTCGAGATGCCATCATCCCCGAATTGCGCGCGACGACTCGCGATAATGCGATTCGAGAAATGGTCGACGCACTCCACGAAGCCGGTCAATTGCCGAATGCGGATCGCGATGACATCGTGCGAGCGGTGCTGCGCCGCGAGACGCTCGGCACGACGGGTATCGGGCAGAACATCGCGATCCCACACTCGCGACACCCCTCGGTCGGACAACTGATCGGGACGATCGCGATCACCAAACAAGGCGTCTCTTTCGACAGCGTCGACGGTGAACCCGTTCACGTTCTCGTCCTGCTCATCTCCCCGCCGGATCGACCGGGGGATCACTTGCGAGCACTCGAAAACGTCGTTCACTGCTTTCGCGATGAAGCTCTGGTGAAGGCATTAAAAAACGCGACGACGCGCGATGAGATTTGGCGACTGTTAGATGGCGGAAGCGAGGCCGCGCAATGACCGAAACGACTGGCACGAACGGCTCGACTCACCACGCAACCGGCCCGCTTCGGCGCACCGTCGTGGTGGTCAACCCATTCGGCTTGCACATGCGACCCGCTACCGATTTTGCCGAACTCGCCGTGTCTGGGCCTTGCGATGTGGCCGTCTGGAAGGGCGATAAACGGGCGAACGGCAAAAGCCTATGGGATCTCATCGGCTTGTGCGTCATGCAGAACAACGAGGTCATCCTCGAAGTCGATGGCGACGGAGCGCACGACGTCATCAACCGGTTGGCAGACATTCTCGCCCATCCCGGTTAACGCACTCACAATGTGTGCGTACATAACGATTTTTGATTGTAAACGGACTGCAACCTCGCGTTGCGGTGAAATCGAAGGGTCTGGCTGAGGCGAATGCAAACGAAGTATGGCGTTGCCGCATCCCCCGGCGTCGCGATTGGCTATGCTCTGGTGCTCGATACGGAAGGCGTTCGCATTCCGCGTCGCGTCGTGTCCAGCATTGAAGTGCCTTACGAACTCCAACGTGTTGGTGTTGCGATTCAGCACGTGGCCGAACAAGCGCGCCGACGCGAACGCGAAGTGACTGCGAAACTCGGTCGCGATGCCGGCAGAATCTTTGCGGCGCACGCCTTTCTACTCGAAGATCAGCTCCTCCGTTACGACATCGAAACGCTCATTCGTTCGGAGAATTACTCCGCCGAATATGCGGTGAGTCGGCACATGCGGTCGAAGGTCAAGATGCTCGACGAGTCGGGCGTCGGCGAACTCTCGACGCGCGGCAAAGCGGACATCATCGACCTCGAAAAGCAGCTCCTGCACGAACTCCTCGGCGAAAAACGCGAATCGCTCGACAACATCACCGAGTCGGTCATCGTCTTCGCGCACGACCTCACACCGAGCGAGACGGCACAGTTCGACGCCAAAACGGTCATAGGCATCGCAACCGAAAGCGGCGGGCCGACGAGCCACACGGCCATCCTGGCCGGTGCGTTGAATATCCCCGCCGTCGTCGCCGTGGGCAAGTTGCTCAACGATGTTTCCGGTGGCGATTTGGTGATTATCGACGGTGGTGAAGGCCTCATTATCATCGAGCCGGATCGCGATACGATTCTCAAGTACGAGGAACTGCGTCGCACGCAGTTGGCCGTCGGCGACCCGTACGAGTCGCTGAAAGACGCCGAGGCGATCACCAAGGATGGCACGAAAGTTTTGTTACTCGGTAACATCGAGTTCCCGAGCGAAGCCCCGACCTGTCTCGAGCGTGGCGCGGGTGGGGTCGGGCTTTACCGCACGGAATTCTTGTACGTCAACAAATCGACCGACCCGACCGAAGAAGAGCATTTTGCGGCTTACAAGGAAGTACTTTCGGTGATGGGGCCATCGCGTCCCGTCGTCATTCGTACGCTCGATCTCGGAGCCGATAAGTTCACGCACGCGACGGGTGCGAACGTCGAGAAGAACCCGTTTCTCGGCTTGCGCAGCGTCCGGTATTGCCTCGTGAACAAGACGATATTCAAGACGCAGTTGCGGGCGATTTTGCGGGCGAGCATCTACGGCGACGTGCAGATTATGTTCCCGATGGTGAGCACCGTGATGGAGCTTCGCCAGTGCCGAAGTATCCTCCGCGAAGTCGAAGAAGATTTGGCGGAAGCGGGAATTGACTTCAAACGGGGTATCCCAATTGGTACCATGATCGAAGTACCATCTGCGGCGATCATGGCCGACGTACTGGCGAAGCAGGTCGATTTCTTCTCGATCGGCACGAACGACCTCGTTCAGTACACGCTGGCCGCAGACCGGAACAACGAAACAGTTGCCAGCCTTTACAGCCCCGTGGACCCTGCCGTATTGCGGTTGATCCAGATGGTTTCCGAGGCGGGGACGGCGGCCGGGATCACGGTGAATGTGTGCGGCGAGATGAGCGGGGAACCGCTGTACGTCTCCTTGTTGGTGGGGCTGGGGTTACGACAACTCAGCGCCACGCCGAGAAAGATTTCCGAAATCAAACACGTCATCCGCAACTTGACACTTGCGGATGCCAAGCGGGTCGCCGAGGATGCCTTGCAAATGGAATCGGCCCGCGAAGTCACAACATACTTACGAGAACACTTGCGCCGCTTACTCTCCGACACAGTCGATCGATAAACCGACGTGAACGCAGACCGGACGCCGCCATCAACGGTCGTTCGGCGACATCTGCTAATTTCCGTCGCGGCGATTGCGGAGACAGCGGCCGGAGGGGGTTCCTCGGAGCGCGAAAACGGGTGAACTTAACAGTGCCCCGATTCTGCGCGAACGAGTTCCCAACACCCTGATGGTCGGCGAAAAAATCCGGTTCCGGTTTCAAAAGATCGGCGACCTACGACTACTGAGCCACCACGACCTCATGCGTTCCTGCGAACGCATGTTGCGACGTGCGGAAGTTCCCTTCGCGATGACGAACGGTTTCCACCCAACCCCACGCTGGGTATTCGCACTTTCGCTGCCCCTCGGCGTGGCGGGCTACAACGAAGTCGTCGAACTCGAACTCAAACATCCGCTGAATATCTACGCCGTTCGCGATTCGATCAACTCGTGTGCCCCCAAAGGCTTTCAACTCGTTTCCGCACAGTCGATCGATCCGAAATCGACAGCGGTTCCCCGTCGCGTGATGTATCGGCTCGCGATCCCGCACGATTCGAGCGAAGCCGTGCAGGCGACCGCGAACGAACTACTCGGCCGCGAGAAGATCTGGACGGATCGACATTACCCACGGGCACGGCGTGTGAACATCCGCCCGTTCATTCGCCATTCGTACGTCGAAGATGGCTACCTTTACCTCGACCTCTGGGTCACCTCTACCGGTACCGCGCGGGCCGACGAACTGATAAAATTGTTCGGCCTCACGGAAATGCACCGCGAAGGTGCCGACCTCGACCGCGTCGAACTCGACCTCCAAGACGAAGTCGAAGCGGATGCCACCGATGGCCCGCCGACCACGCCAGCGGAAACGCTGCCCCTCCATACACCGGCAGGACAACGTCCTGTCGACGACGAAGCACAGGCGACAACGGCCACGTGGGGACTCTCCCCCAATGGCCCCGTCGTCGAATGAAGACACGCGATCGGCGACGTTCGCCGAACGCACATGACACAGCAACACGCACGAGTGTGTCGCAGCGACTATTTGAGGACCGAATGAAGAAAGAAATGCTGATTAACGCGAACCAGGCCGAGGAGTGCCGAATCGCGATTGTCGAAGATGGAATTCTCGAAGAACTTTACGTCGAGCGATCCAGCCAGGAAAGCTACGTCGGCAACATCTATAAAGGTAAGATCGTCAACATCGAGCCGAACATCCAGGCGGCGTTCGTCGATTTCGGCATCGGTCGCAACGGCTTCTTGCACGTCTCCGACGTCGATCCCGTCTATTACAAACACCTGTTACCGAAGGACGTTCTCGCACGGATCGAAGCCGAAGACAACGAAGCCTACGGCGTCGACCGGTCCCCGCCACGGCAAAACTCCGGTGGCCGCGGTAAAGAGCCACCGCGATCGCGCGAGCCAGATCGTGCGTTCACCCCCCCTGCCCCGATGGAACCGCGACCGGTGCCAGCTGCCGTGTCGTTCGATGTGCCCCCGCCATTACCAGCCATTGCATTCGCTAAAGCTGAGGAACCCGAAGCGTGGAACGACGACGAAGGTTTCGGCATCGGCTTGATCGACGAAGATGCCACCGAAGTCATTCCCACACCCGCGCCCCGCACGCCGATTGCACCGCCCGTTGAACGACCGAAGCCGGTGGCCATCGTTCACGAAGTGGCACCGATTCCCACGCCGAAGGAAGAGTACTTCGACGATGGATTCGGTGCTGGTTTATTAGACGATGACGCGGTCGAAGTGATCGATCTGCAAGTCGCCACGCCAGCTGTGGCAGTCGTGGTTGCGGAAGAAACTCCGGAAGTCGAAGCCGCGCCAGTGAAGCCACGAGGACGTAGCCGCGCGAAACCCAAAGCCGATGAGCCAGCGGCGGAAGCCGACGATGTTGTAGCAAAAACGAAAGCAAAACCACGGCGTACGACGAAGAAGAAGCCCGAAGGCGATGAGCCAGCCGACGATAAAACGCAGTTCATGAGTGGAGCCGAACGGCGAACGTCGCCCGACGACCAAGATGAACCGGAAATCAGTTCGTTCTTCGGTGGCGGACTCGACTTCGACCCCGATGCACCGAACGACCGATTCGCAGGCCAACCGCAAGGCACCGACGACGAAGCCAATGGTTTTGAAGTCGTCGACGAAACACCCGATGGCACCGCATTCTCCGAAGAAACGACACCCGAACTCGACCTGCCGGAATCGGTAATCGGTCGCGGTTTTAACGACGACGAAGACGGTGAATATCGCGGGAGCGACGACCGCAAGAACGACCGTCGCGGCGGAAGTGGCGGTGGTGGTGGCCGTGGCGGAGATCGCGACCGGGGCCGTGGTGGCGACCGCGGCGGGCGCGGGGATCGCGAACGGCCACGCCCGGATCGTGGCGGCGAACGAAACGACCGTGGCGGCGACCGCAATGCGGATCGCGGCGCGGACCGAAACAACGACCGTGGCGGCGATCGCAATGCGGATCGTACCCGTCGCCCGAGTTCCGCACCGGCGGCATCTGGCGGCGGTGGTGGTGGCGGACGGCCCGCACGGGATCGCGGTTTGCCACGATTGCCCATCGAAAAGGTTTTCAAACGCGGTCAAGAAGTGATCGTGCAAGTCATCAAGGAAGCGATCGGCACCAAAGCGCCGAACCTCAGCACGTACGTCAGCATCGCGGGGCGTTACCTCGTACTGATGCCGAGCCTCACGCGGTTCGGCGTGTCGCGCAAAATCGAAGACCCCGAAGCCCGTCGTCGCCTCCGCGACATTATGACCGACCTCGACCCACCGAAGGGCGTCGGCTTCATCGTGCGAACCGCTGCCGTGGATCGCGATGCCAACGAACTTCAAAGTGATCTCGCCTACCTGCTACGCTTGTGGCAAGTCGTGGTGCGCCGCATCAAGCGAGTTGCCGCACCGGTCGAGATTTATCGCGAATCGGACATGATCACGCGAACGATCCGCGACGTGTTCACGAAGGATATCGACGCCATTTGGGTCGATGACGCCACCGCGTTCCAGCACGCTTCGGAGTTCTTGCAGATCGTGATGCCCCGCTTCGCGGACCGCATCAAACTGCACGAACAAGCCGAGCCGCTGTTCCACCGCCACCGCATCGAAGAGGAAATCGCCCAACTAAACCACAAGAAGATCGATATGCCACGCGGTGGCTCGATCATCATCGAGCAGACCGAAGCGCTCGTGGCCATCGACGTGAACAGCGGTAACTTCCGTGCGGACAACAACGCCGAAGAGACCGCCTACCAAATGAACATGATCGCCGCGAAAGAGATCGCCCGGCAACTTCGCCTCCGCGACCTCGGCGGCGTCATCGTCAACGACTTCATCGACATGCGCGACGAAAAGCATCGCCGCAACGTCGAAAACACGCTCCGGGATGCACTCGAACGCGATAAGGCCCGCACGAAGATCCTGCGGATCTCGCAGTTCGGCATCATCGAGATGACGCGCCAGCGGATCCAAACCTCGCTGAAGCGGCGGATTTACAACGAGTGTACCCACTGCAAGGCGACCGGGTACATTCGCACGAACGAAACGACCGGCATCGAAGTCATGCGGTTGTTGCAGCTTGCCACGCACCGTGCGATGGTTGGCACGCCGGCTGTGTCGAGCGTTCACGTGACGGTTCACACCGATGCGTCGTACTACATCTTGAATAGCAAGCGGAAGGAAATTGCCGCACTCGAAGAGCGTGCGAAAATCGAGATCGTCTTGCAGGGCATTCTCGGCGTGTCGCCCGATTACCTCGAACTGAAGTGCCACGACGCGAACGGCAACGAAGTGCGATTGCTGAACCCCGGCCCGCCGCCCAAGCTCGGCAACACCCGACCGAACCGGCAGTTGCCCGAACGGCGATTCCCGGCACAGATCGACTAACGCGAAGGGCAGACAGCAATGTCTGCCCTTTCTTTTTAACGTCCCGTCGGGCTGGGTCGGTCGATGTATCCGGACGGCCCGACGCTACGGTCGTCTTCAAATGTCGCGAGGCGATCGCGTCCGCGACGTTTTTGTTCTTCGATGGTGTAACCGGGCAAATCCGCCCGCGATTTGTTCCGTGCTTCAAACGGCCCCGAAATGTTACGGCAACCCGTCATGCCGAGTATCGCGATGAAGCCGATCAACACCGTTCGTCGTGACATGGTCATCTCCTCTAAAACCACCGCTCGCATCCCTACGCCTTCATTATCGGTTCCTTGCGATGCGCAGAATGCGAAAAACGTGAGTCAAAATCGCAATCGACGGAATTTTCACTCTCAGAATTGACGCAAGCGAAGCGCAGTGGCGTGAATCGCACCATAGACAAATCGAGCATCGCACGATACGCTTGAGTTGAGCTACGAAAATTCCTGCCATCGTGAGGCAGTCGAAGGAGGTTCCGGTGGCGAAACATTCTAACTTTAGGAGGTAACATTTCCAAAAATCGAATCGCCGTCGCAGTCGCCGCCGTCGCGTGCGCAGTGGTGCTTTTGCTATCGATCCGCGGGACCGGCATGGAATCGAAAGGGTCGAGTGTCAGGTCCGCGTCGAGGATAAAGCCGCGTCGCCGTTCGCGGACAGGTACCTGCGGGTCGCCCTTTGTAATAACACGGCCAACGCGATCGAAGTGAAGTCCAGTCTCCCATGCGGCATATACGGGTGCCTCGATGTCGAGGTACAGGACGCGAACGGAAAGCGCGTCTCACGGCACTTCTACGAGGCGAGCATTGCCTCGCCGTTCGCGACGGAGAAGGTGGTCGCGACCCTGACCCCGAAGCAGGCTAGCACAATCGATGTCTCACCGATGCGGGCCATCCGAGACACCATCGGGCCCGGTCGGTACAAGTGCCGGGTCCGCTTCCGGTACGAGGACATCGATGTGACATCGGAGTTCATCGAGTTCACCGTGACCGAGCGTCAAATCAAGGACGCCCCAGATAATCAAGACTGATCTGTCACGATACAGAACTGTGTCGAAGGAGATTCCGGTGGCGAAGAAGACCGTGAAACAGCCCGCGGCCGCGACGCCAACCCTTCTTACAGGTGGCAACCCGCAGATCGCGAAGGCTGACGGCGATGCTCCCGTGCAGGCGTACATCGCGGCGATGCCGGGGTGGAAACGCGATGTCGGGTGCCGCCTCGATGCGCTGATCGTTCGCACCGTGCCCAACGTCCGTAAGGCGGTGAGGTGGAATTCGCCATTCTATGGCATTGAGGGCCAGGGCTGGTTCCTCGGCTACCATTGCACCGAGAAGTACCTCAAAGTGGCTTTCTTCCGCGGCACGTCGCTACTTCCTGTCCCGCCGGTCGAGTCCAAAAAAGCAGGCACACGCTACTTCCACATTCACGAAGGCGACCTGCTCGACGAGGCACTCGTGGCGAGTTGGATTCGGCAAGCATCGGAGCAGCCCGGAGACGACTGCTTTTGATTCGCGATTGTTCGCTCGATGTGTCATCTTCGACCGCGGGACGTATATTGTCGGTATCCTACCCTCGTTCCGCCAACCTGCTAGGCACCTTCGCCGCTTGGTTGCGCTACCGCCACCACTGCGGAGTCTGCTTCCATGCCTGCATCGCGCGAATACAACGACGATATTTTCGATAAGTCTCGCATGTCGTTCGGCGATCACCTCGACGAACTCCGCTCGCGAATGATCAAAGCGGTCTACGGCTTGGTCTTCTGCATGACGATCGGCTTCGTGCTGGATTACATCGGTGATAGCACGGGCTACAAAAGCATCGGCGTCGGTAAGCCGGTCATGCGGATGATCGTCGACCCCGTCGAATCGCAGTCGCGCAACTATTACCTTCGTAAAAATCAATCGGTTTTTGAACGGCTGCCATTGATTCCGACATCACCCGAAGAAATCGAGCGGATTCGCACGTTGTTGAAAGAGAACGAATACGATTTGACGAGTCTCACAACAGAAGAACGGATGAGCTTGCTTGCGGCCCCGCGTGAGTTGCCGTTAGTCATCCCCGTGGCCGATTTCATACCGGTGTTCGGCGAACCGAAAGATCCCTCGATCAAGCAGATCACGATCAAAGCGCAAGTCTTTCCCGCACACTTCAGCGCATTCAATCAAGAGGGCGAAACGCTACTCGGGAACAAAAAATACCTGACAACACTGAGCGCGCCGGAATCGCTCATGGTCTACTTTAAGGTTTCGTTGTTATGCGGGGTAGTCCTCGGTAGCCCGTGGATCTTCTACCAGATCTGGTCGTTCATCGCCGCAGGGATGTATCCGCACGAACGCGCTTACGTGTATAAATATCTGCCGTTCAGTATCGGGCTATTCCTGATCGGCGTATTGCTGTGTCAGTTCGTCGTGCTCCCGGGTGCGGTGAAAGCGTTGCTCGGTTTCAATAACTGGATCGACGTCGATCCGGACTTGCGACTGAACGAATGGCTCGGCTTTGCAATTATCCTGCCGCTGGTGTTTGGGGTCTCGTTTCAAACGCCGCTCGTCATGATTTTCCTCAACCGACTCGGCATGTTCGGTTGGCAAGATTATCTTTCCAAGTGGCGATATGCGATGATGATCCTTGCCGCATTCTCGGCGGTGATTACGCCGACGCCCGATGCGATCACGATGATGTATCTATTTTTGCCGATGTTTGGTTTGTACTTGCTCGGGATCTTTCTCTGTTGGTTAGTCCCTGCCCCACTCGGTTCCGATTTAGACAACGAGAGCGAAATCGCCGTCTGATCGTTGAGATTCTTTGATAGGAGCCAATGATGATCCGCTTGCAGAACGCACGATTGAGTGCGTTCGTCGTTCTGTTAGTGGCATTGCTCGGTTGTTCCAAAAAAGGACTACCTGCGCCTTCGGGTGGCGGGTCGGTACCTCCATCGAAATCGAACCTGCGAAGGCCGGTGGAACTGACGCGGGCGATTGAAAAGACGATCATTTCCGCAGTGGAACAAGTGGGTGCGCTCGAAGCGAGGCAGACGACGGACATCGCTGCCGGCGTCACGGGCATCGTCGACGAAGTACTTTTCGATGAAGGAATGATCGTCGATCCGGGCAAAAATCTCCCGCTCGTACGGATCGATCAGGAGAAGTACCTTCGCGGTGTGGAAGCGTCCGAAGCTGTCGAGAAGCGGGCCAAGGCGAACTTCGCACGGACGAAGGATGCCTCGATGCGGGCGGAGACGGGCGGTGCGGCAGTCTCCGACTCCGAACGGCGACAGGCGGCGGAAATGATGAACGCCGCCGAGGCCGATCTATTTGCCTCGCAGGCAAATCTCAAATTGGCGAAACACAACTTCGACCGTTCGCGGGTCATTCCGCCGTACCGCGGGCAAATGAATCAACGTCGGATTACACCCGGAACGTACGTCAAGGAAGATACGATCATCGGCACCATTGCCGACCTCAGCGAAATCCGCTTGCTCGGCTACGTGCCCGAATCGGCGGCCCCGATGATCCGCAGCCGAATGGAACAACGCCCGCACGTGCAAGCGGCTCGATCCATTGCGATCGCACTCGCGGGTAGCGACGGCGGCTGGGGTGGTGTCGCGGCCGAGATGCTCGTCCGAATGGATGGTGTTCCGAGCGGGT
Source organism: Limnoglobus sp. (assembly GCA_043726085.1). Classification (GTDB taxonomy): domain Bacteria; phylum Planctomycetota; class Planctomycetia; order Gemmatales; family Gemmataceae; genus Limnoglobus. The sequence continues at coordinate 8,730 of JAYSKW010000516.1, read as the reverse complement.
ACGATCCCGAGTTCACGATCCCGTCGATGCCGCGCCGCACCTTCCGTTCCAGTATTTTTTACATGAGTACGACTGCCGACCCGACGACGCATATGTTCGAGTGCAAGGCGAAAATCGACCCGCGCGAGCCGATGTTCGATCAACTGAAGCCGGGGTTCACCGCACGGATACGCTTCCCCTACGAGAGTACGGCGAATGCCGTCGTGTTGCCGGAAGAGTCGGTGCGAGCCACGGAGCGCGGATCGCTCGTGTTCGTCCCTTCAAAAAAAATCGGCAAAGATGGCACGGTCGAGTGGGTCGCGAAATCGCAGCGCGTCGAGATCGGGGCGAGATCGCCCGGCTGGATCGAAGTCCGCTCGGGGATCAACGCAGGGCAGTGGGTGGTGCAACGTGGCGCAGAGTCGCTCGACGACGGCGTGCCGCTACGCATCTCCGAAGAGCAACAGAAATTATTGGACCGATGAACGCAGAAGATAGAATTTTAACCGCAGAGTAGGAAGAGAGCGCGGAGTGAAGACGGATATGATTTTAACTGTTTTCTCAGCGTACTTTGCGGCCTCTGCGATTAAAGTTTTGTTTTGATTTGCTCGATGTGACCGAAAGCCAATCACATGACTTTGTCTGATTTGAGCATTAAGAACCCGGTGTTTGCGGTCGTGCTGTCGGCCGCGTTGCTGGCGTTTGGCTATCTCGGTTATCGCGATCTCGGCGTGAGTCAGTTTCCCGAACTCGATTTTCCCGTCGTCAGCGTCAACACGTATTACGACAGTGCATCGCCCGAAATCATCGATCACGACGTGACGGATGTCATCGAAGATGCCGTCTCGCAGGTCGAAGGCATCGAGTACGTGCAATCGCAAAGTTCGTATGGCGTCAGCTCGGTGACGGTCTATTTTCGTTTGAGCAAACCGGTCGATATTGCGATGCAAGACGTTCGCAATGCTGTGTCTGCAGCCGCAGATCGGTTGCCGAGCGACATCGATCCACCAGTGATCTCGAAACTCAACTTCAACAAGTTCCCCGTCATCTGGCTCGGCGTTCACGGCAACAAGCCCCTGAGCGAGTTGAATAAATTCGTCGATTCGACGCTGAAACAAGATATCCAAACCGTGCCCGGTTGCGGCGGCGTGATGTTCGGCGGGCTTCGACAACGGACAATGCGAATTTGGCTCGACCGCGAGCAACTGCGTTCTCGCAAGATGGACGCGCTCGATGCGTTCCAGGTGATTCGCGATCAACACGTCGAACTCCCCGCCGGTTACCTCGATGGCAAGAGCCGCGAAGCCGACGTCCGCACAATGGGCGAGGCGCGCACGGCGAAGGAGTTTCGAGATTTGACGGCGATGAACGCGAAGGGTCAGATCGTGACCATCGGCGACCTCGGCACCGTCGAAGATGGCCTCGCCGACAAGCGTTCGTTCGCCCGCTTCAACCGGCTGCCAACTGTCGGCGTCGGCGTGATGCGCGCGACGGGTGCGAACGTCGTGCAGGTTTGCGACGAAGTCAAAGCCCGCTTGCCCGCACTCCGCAAGCTCGCCGAGCCACTGGGCATCGAAGTGAGCATCTCGACCGATTTCTCCTTGTTTATCAAGGACGATATCGAAGAAGTGAAAGAAGCCTTGTTCCTCGGCGTCGTGCTGACGGCACTCGTGACGTTCATTTTTCTCGGTTCGTTCGGCACCACCTTGAACGTGTGTATTTCGATCCCGACATCGCTCATCGGTACGTTCATCGCGATTAAGGCACTCGGGTTCACCGTGAACTTTATGACGTTGCTGGCGCTATCGCTTTCGGTGGGTGTCGTCGTCGATGATGCGATTCTCGTACTCGAAAATATCTACCGCCGCATGGAACTCGGCGAGAGTCGCCGCGAGGCGGCGATCCGCGGTGCGCGCGAAATCCGCTTCGCCGCAATCGCGGCGACGTTCTCGATCGTGGCGATCTTCCTCCCCGTCGCGTTCATGAAAGGCGCGATCGGCCAGTTCTTCTACCAGTTCGGCATTACGGTGACGGTGGCGGTGCTTCTCTCGCTGGTGATTGCTCTGACGATCACACCGATGATGTGCAGCCTGTTTCTGAACGTGCAACACCCCGGCCAGCCGGTAACTCAATCGCGCACTCGCTTCGGCTGGCTGTTACTGCCGCTCGATTATTTGCACCGTTACCTGTTCCATCCATTGTTGTTTTGGCCGACGAATCGCTTGCTCGATGCCACCGCGTGGGTGTACGTCCGCGTGTTGCGCTACGCACTGCGTCGCCCCGCCGCGTGGATGCTCCTCGGTGTCGCGATTGCGGCCGCAGCCGGTGTGTTCGTGTTCGGCGTCAACGTGGCGGTGCCCGACTTTGCGAAAAAAGTAACGGGTGCAGACCGCGTCGAAGTGCGCCCGATTGGCCGCGAACTGATACCGAGCGAAGACCAAAATCGCTTCGTGATTAACATCATCTGCCCGATCAGTACGAGCATTGAATACGTCGATGAAAAGATGGCGTACTGCGAAGGCGTCGTTGCCGCGATGAAGGATCCGGAAACCAACGAAGACATCGTCGCGACGCTGTTCAGCACGATCTCGTTTCGACCCGGTTCGCTCATCACCGAAGGCACGCTTTTCGTGCGACTCGTCCCCTCGACGGAACGCTCGCTCACGCAGAGCGACGCGATGAACGAAGTCCGCAAACGCCTTGGTAGCGTGGCCGGCGTGCGTATCGTCGTGCTCGATTTATCGACGCAAGGCTTCACGCCGACACGCGGTTTCCCCGTGAACTTTGCGGTGCAAGGCCCCGACTGGGACACTGTCGCGAAACTGTCCGAGCAGATCCGCCGCAATCTGATCGATAGCGGTGTCGTCAACGACGTGAACAGCGATTATCGGCCGGGAATGCAGGAAGTCCACATCGTGCCGGATCGCGAGAAAGCGGCCGCGCGAAATGTCTCTATGCGGCGGCTGGCGTTCACGATTGCCGTCGGCACCGGTGGCTTTCGCGACGGGCGATTCACCGCACCCGCCGCTGCGAAAGGGAACGATACGACCAGTCCTGGTGGTGGGCGTCGTTACGATGTCCGCGTGCGCTACCGTGAAGATCAGCGATCGTCGCCCGATGCGATTCTCGACGATTTTGTGAAGTCCGAAGATGGTGCGTTGATCCCACTGCGCGATGTCGTTACGGTGAAGGTCATCTCCACGTTGCCGACGGTTCACCGTTATAACCATCAGCGCAAAGTCGAACTGACCGCGAACATGGCTCCCGGTGTGGCACAAGGCGAAGCGATTGGCAAATCGCTCGAGATTGCCGAAGCGACGCGGAACGAAATGGGGCTACCCGAAACGTATCGCTTCGTCGTGCTGGGGAATGCTTCCGCAATGGCGCAGACGCTCGAAAGCCTGCTCGGTTGCCTCGTGTTGGGCTTCCTGTTTGCGTACATGATCTTGGCCGCGCAGTTCAAGTCGTTCATTCACCCGTTCACGGTCTTATTGGCGGTACCGTTCGGCGTGACGGGTGCGCTCGCCACGCTGTGGTGGTACGGCGACACACTGAACATGATGAGCATGATCGGCCTCGTTCTGCTTGCAGGGCTAGTCAAAAAGAACTCGATCGTGCTCGTCGATTACGCGAATCAGTTGCGACGGCGGAAGCATTGCACGCCCGAGCAAGCGATGGCCGAAGCGGGTGCGGTACGGCTACGACCGATCCTGATGACGTCGATTGCCACCATCGTCGGCGCGATCCCTTTAGCCATCGGTGTGAGTGCCGGTTCGGAGACACGCGCCCCACTCGCCCGCAGTATCATCGGCGGCAGCTTGCTCGCAACCGTCGTCACGCTGGTCGTCGTGCCGGTTTTCTATTGTGCCTTCGAGCGTGCCATTTCCTGGCTCGCATCGCAGACTAAAAACGTAGGATGACGCGATGACAAATCTCATCCGCATCGTCGCGATTCTCGTCTCGATGTTCTCAACGTTCCAAGCATCGGGACAAAGCCTGGATCGCCCGAGTGGCGTCGTCGCGTTTGGCTGGACGAGTTTTCAGACGGGTGCAGCGAGCAAGGCCGTCGGCTTCTCACCGAACGGACGCGATGTCGTGCGAGTTTCTACGAATGACATCCACAGTTGGGAGATTGGTACCGGCCAGACCACGAAACGAGTGAAAGCGTTCGCGTATGCCGATCAAGATCGCTTCTCACTCAGCGCGGATGGCAAGCATGTCGTCGTTCTCGAAACGGGCGAAGAGAAATGGGGAACGGTCCACGTCATTGAAACGCAAACGAGTTTGCTGAAACATACACGTAAGATTTCTAGCCCGGAGAACATGACGGTTTCCGACGATGGTGAGTACCTTGCAATCGAGGACAAAAATGGTTACCGATTCGAACGGACTGACGGCACCGCTGGCGCGATTGTGATTCCGAAAGTGACGGCGATCAAGCGGTTGTCGGCATCGCTCGATGGGAAACGCTTCGCGTACTGTCACTCGGATGGCAGCGTGTCGGTGCGGTACGCCGACCTGCCGAATTGGGAACTGACGCCGTTGAAAGATCATCGGTTTGCCACGGTCACGCTCAGCCGCGACGGCACGCAACTGGCCACAGCTTGCTACCGTGAAAACGACGAAAATTCGAAACCGGCCGGCCCGATTCAGATTTGGGATGTTGCCACGCGAAAACCGCTGCGCGATATGGCCCCGACGACGTGGTATTTTTCGCACCCAACGCGGATCCGGTTCACGCCCGATGGTACGATGGTCGTCGCTGGCGATCAGCAGCACCTTCGCGGCTGGTCGGTCGCGACGGGCAAAATCGCGTTTGCGGTGGATAACTCGGCATGGACCGGGAGCTTTCAAATCTCGTCGGATAGTCGCTACTTGGTAATCGATGCCGGTCGGCCAATCGTGTGGGATCTGTCCACCAGTACGCAACCCCCTGCCCTGCTCGGCCATGCGGGGTTAGTCTGTGACATGGCGTTGTCACCCGATGGCACGCTCGCGGCCACCTCGGCTCTCGGCAGGCCCGATGTCTACATCTGGAACACGACGACAGGTAAAAACGTGACGGCATACCGTGCCGAGTTTGCCAAATCGACGGACTCGACGCGCGTCGATCCGGGCCGCATTCGGCTCGGATTTTCTTTCGACAATCAACGCCTGTTCACGATGAACGAAGCGTCCGGCTCGGCAGGTCCACTTCGCGTGTGGGCTGTGAAACAACGGCATCTCGTTTGGGAAAAAGCAATCGCCACGCGATTCGCACCGGAAGCGGCATTCACCAAGCACGGTTTGTTCGTGGGCATCGATCGGACGCCCACAATGCTCGATACCGATACGGGACGTGCGATCTGGACGAAAGCGAAACAAGCAAAAGCAGTCGTACCCGTGGTCGCCCCATTCGGCGATAGCCTGGCTTATGAAGATCGCACGGGCACACTAATTCTCGATCCGAAAACGGGCCGTGAACTCGATCGTTTTCCCGGTACGCCGATCGGTTTCACGCCCGACCTCGGCTCGATTTATCTCACGGACAATGATGTCGTGATCTGCCGGGACGCAATCTCTAAGTCGAATCGGCCCTCGAAATTAGGCAATATCGAGACGATCTGCCACGAGGCTGGCGTTGGCGCGAACTACGACCCGAACTTGACCAATTATCGTCTGGCCGATCTCCAAACGGGTACCGACATTTCGCGATCCACGGTGGTCGATACGCCGAAAACAGAAAATGACATCGTACTGTCAGCGGATGGTCGGTTACTCGGGAAACTCAGCCCAACGTCGATCGTCGTTTGGGAATCCGCTACGGGCGAGGAACTGTATCGGAACGAACACGCGCTCGGCGAGCCAAAACTTGCGGTGTTCTCGAAAGATGGCCGCACGTTCTACACATCGCACGGGAGCATCGTACATGGCTGGGACATGACCGGTGGTGTATGGACAATGCGGGCGAAGCCGACGCTCGAAGAAATTGCGAAAGCGAAGTCCGACTTCGGCGGCAAACCCGCCGTGGCGAGGCGGGCGATTCACTTGCTAGCCATCGAACCCGTGGCTGGTTTTGCTTACGCGAAAGATGTGACGACGCCCGCAACCGATGGCGACATTCAAAGGTACGAAAAGTGGATCGCGAACCTCGATGCCGCCGCTTTTGCGGACCGCGATACCGCCAGCCGCGAACTGGCGTTGGCCGGTTGGCGTGCGGAATCGCTGATGCAACGTACGCGGAAAGAAACCGAGTCGCCAGAAGTGCAACAACGCCTGGAAACGCTGCTGACAAAGCCCGATGTGCGTGCGATTCGCGCGATCGAACTCCTCGAGCGGATCGGCACACCCGAAGCGATTGCCCGGATTCGCGAACTCGCAAAACTACCGACTGGGCCGTTGGCCCGTGAAGCCTGCCGAACCTCTGCCCGCCTCCCCGCGAAGTGAGTCGATGAATCCTCCCGATAGTGAACTACTGCCGCGCGAACGACCCAAGGGCGGCCTCGCCGATCAGAGCATCCGCAACCCCGTGTTCGCCGTCATGCTGGCGGCGTCAATGTTCGTCTTCGGCTATCTCGGCTATCGCGAGATGGGCGTGAGCCAGTTTCCGGAAGTCGATTTTCCCGTCGTCACCGTGGTGATCGCGCTCGAAGGCGCATCGCCTGAAGTGATGGATGGCGACGTGACCGACGTCGTCGAAGATGCCGTCGCGGGGGTCGAAGGCGTCGATTACATCGCTTCGCAAAGTTACCAGGGGATCAGTCAGGTCAACGTGTTTTTTCGGCTCGAGCGCGATGTCAACATCGCGATGCAAGACGTGCAAAACGCCGTTTCGGCAGCCCGAAGGAAATTGCCACGCGAAATCGAACAGCCCGTCATCGCCAAACTGAACCCGAATAATCTGCCCGTTCTTTGGATCACACTTTCGAGCACGACGGTGTCGCACGGCAAGATTTGCGACTTCGCGGAAAAGGATTTCAAACAATCGGTCGCCGCCATCGCCGACGTGGGTGGCGTGCAATTTGCCGGATTACGAGCACGAAACGTACGAATCTGGCTCGATACGAACCGCATGTGGGCGTACAACCTGACCGCGGCCGAAATCCGCACGGCCATCCTCAGCCAGCATCAGGAACTGCCCGCCGGGACGATTACGAGCCGCAGTATCGAGTTCAACGTGCGGGCGATGGGCGAAGCGTATAGCATCGACGAATTCAAACGCATTCTGCTCACGCGCCGCAACGGCCAGCCGGTATACCTCGGCGACCTCGTCGCGGCGGTCGAGGATGGCACCGAAGACGAACGCAGCGTCGCACGGTACAACGGACAACCCGCCGTCGCGGTGGGTGTTCGCAAAGCGATCGGCGGCAACCTCGTCGCGGTCTGCGAAAATGTTAAGAACGAACTCCCGAAACTCCGGCGCACGCTGCCCGCTGGCGTTGAGATGCATGTGCCGATCGATTACTCGCTGTTCGTCCGCGAGAACGTCAACGAGATGAAGTTCACGCTGTTTCTCGGCATCGCACTGACGGCAGTGGTTTGCTTCGTGTTCCTCGGTTCGATTGGCACGACGATCAACGTCTGCCTGTCGATTCCGACTTCGCTCGCCGGGACATTTTTCTTCGTGAACTACGGCATGAAGTTGTTCGGACACCCGCCGTTCACGATCAACCTGATGACGCTCCTCGCGCTCTCGCTGTCGGTGGGTGTCGTCGTCGATGATGCGATTCTCGTTCTCGAAAATATCTATCGTCGCCGCGAAGAGGGCCTCAGCCGATTGCGTGCGGCACTACTCGGTGCGAGGGAAATTCAGTTTGCCGCCGTAGCCGCCACGCTCTCGATTGTTGCGATTTTCCTGCCGGTGGCGTTCCTTTCGGGCACGGTGGGCCGCTTCTTCTTCCAGTTCGGCGTCACCGTGGGGGTGGCCGTGCTGCTGTCGCTTGTGTCCGCTTTAACGCTCACGCCGATGCTCTGCTCGCTGTTTCTCGATGCCCGCCACGGCCACCGTGTGACAATCCCACGCCGGCGAAAATGGTCGCTCGGCGGCATCGGCGGCATCGTGCTGACGATCCTATTATTTGGGCTACGCGGTCTGATCGCGATGCCGTTTGCCAAACCGTACGCGACCTGGTCGGACCCGGTTGCGCAGTACTTTGGTGCGCCGTACGCATTCCCGGCGGCGTTCCTGATCGGCTTCTTTCTCGCCACGCGGGGCCACCAGCTTTACGCACTCATCGACCGTTTCCTGCTTACGCCCGTGCTGATTCTGCCAACCGACCTCGCCCTGCGCTGTGTCACATTCCTCTACCGTCGCATCCTGGTTTTTTCGCTGAAAGTGCCATTGCTCGTTCTGCTCGTCGGCGTCGGCATCGGCTCGATTGCTGTCTGGATTTTGGCGCACGACGTCATTGGCCGCGAACTCATCCCGAGCGAAGATCAAAGCCGATTCGTGGCACACATCGTTTGCCCCGTCGATTCAAACATCGATCAAGTCAAGGATCTGCTCGGCGAATGCGAAGAGATTCTGCTGAACCGAAACGACGTCGCGGGGGTCGTCACGACGGCAGGTAGCGAGAACGGTCAACTGATATTTGAAGCCGATCTGTTCGTGCATTTGGTGCCAAAAACCGAACGCGCCCAATCGCAGCTCGAAATCATGCAAGCGATCCGTTTGCAGTTACAGCAGATCAGCGACATCCGCGTCGTCATGCGCGATCTGTCGCAAGAAGGCTTCACCGCCCAGCGCGGCGACCCGATCGATTTTTCGCTGCG
>JAYSKW010000515.1:0-4383 GCA_043726085.1 Limnoglobus sp. | reverse complement strand
GTGTAAACCTGAGTTGGAAGCTCGGGTTACGCACGTACTTCGTCAGTCAGTTCGGGAAATACGTGCCGGGGAAAGCGTGGGTTCTCGTCGTGCGGGCGGGGCTGTTGCGTTCGGTGCCGGGTGCGACGCCACTCGTTGTCGGCGTCACATCGGCGTACGAGACGATCGTTTCGATGGCGTCTGGGTCGATCCTCGCGGGGTTGCTGGTGCCGCTCACGGGCATCGGTGGCGAGTACACCAACGGGCGCGGGCCGTTTCTGATTGCGGTGGCGGGGCTGCCGGTCGGCTTGTTCCTGCTCATCCGCCTGATTAACCGCATCGGCCGGATGCGTTACGGGCAAGATGTGCATCTCGTTCACAATCCGCCGGTGGGACTATTATTGCTCGGGTTGGTGCAGGCCGCGTTCGGCTGGTGCCTGCTCGCACTCAGCGTCCGGCTCGCCGTCGAGGCTGTGGTGCCAGGCATGGATGGTGCGACGTTTGTTGATTTTGGCGGCGATCTCGCCACGATTGCGGTCTCGTACGTCGTCGGCTTCGTCGTGCTGGTCGCGCCCGGGGGTTTGGGGCCACGCGAATATCTGCTATCGGAAATTTTCGCGATCCGCCTCGCCGGTGCGACGCCGGATCCGGCCTCGCAGGCGGTGCTGTTCGCGATCATGCTGCGGTTAGTCTGGACGACGTTCGAAGTCGCGGTCGCTGGTTCGGCGTATCTGTTCGGTCGGACTTTGGCAAAACCGGAAGAGGCGAAACCATGACGCGCGCGGCACCGAACCCGAATCTGCTCTCGCTCGTCGTGCCCGTTTACAACGAAGTCGAGAGCCTGCCCGCGCTGGTGGCCGAGATCGTCGCCGCCACGAAAGACATCAGGTTGTCCGTCGAGATTCTCTTCATCGACGATGGCAGCAACGATGGTTCGTGGGAGGTCATTCGCGATCTGTCTGCAAAATCGGACATGGTGCAAGGCTATCGTTTTCGGCGCAACTTCGGCAAAGCGGCGGCGCTCTCCGCAGGCTTCCAAATCGCGTCCGGTTCGATCGTCATGACGCTCGACGCGGACCTGCAAGACGACCCGATCGAGATTCCACGCTTCCTCGCCGCCATCAAGGCCGGGGCGGATGTCGTGTGCGGCTGGAAGAAGATTCGCTTCGATCCGTGGCACAAAGTCTTCCCGAGCCGCATCTTCAACGGCCTCGTGTCGTGGCTCACCGGCGTGAAATTGCACGACCACAACTGCGGCTTCAAAGCGTATCGTGCGGATGTCATTCGCGAAGTGAAACTCTACGGCGAACTCCACCGCTTCGTGCCCGTTCTCGCCGCCGCTGAAGGCTTTCGCTGCGAGGAACTCGTCATCCATCACCGCGCTCGAAAGTTCGGCTATTCCAAATTTGGGGCACGCCGGTTCCTGAAGGGGTTCATCGATCTGATCGCCGTCTGGTCGCGCACGACGTTCGGCAACCGCCCGATGCACGCTTTCGGCACACTCGCGATCCTGTTAGCATTCTTCGGTACGGTCACGTGGATCGCCACGATGTTCCTGCCACTCGGCAGCGTCTTCGGGCCGTTCGTTTCCATGCTGTCGTTTCTGTCGTTCATCCTCGCGGGGCAATCGGCGTTCACCGGAATCTCCGCCGAGATGGCGCTCGCCCGATCCGCACCCGACGCACCGTACCGAATTTCCGAAACCGTCCCTGCACGCGAAGCCAACCCGTAATGATTTCCACGACCGATCCGACCCGCGCGTTACGCCAATCGATCTATCTCGTACTCGGTGCGATGGCCCTTGCGATAGCCACGGCGAAGATCGTCGGCGCGGAGAACGTCTACGAACCGAGCCGCTACAAACCGCAAGCCACGCAGTTCGATGCCACTCGCGCCGATACGCCCACGCGAGTCTGGCCCGAGAAACGACCCGAGCCGACGCTGATGTTCGGCTCGAACGATCGTTCGCGCTGGGCGACCGTGCGGGCCATCGTCGAGAACGGCACCTACGTCATCGGCAGACGCACGAACTTCACCGCGACTTCACCGCCCTACGCCGATAGCGGCATCATCTTCGAGGAATCGTACAACTCGATCGACAAAGTGATGGACCCCGCTACCGGCGAGTTTTATTCGAGCAAACCGCCGCTGTTCGCCACGCTGCTCGCTGGGGAATATTGGCTGTTCCACACGCTGTGCGGGCTGTCGATCGACCGCGACCGCTGGCTCGTCGTTGGCATCATTCTCATCACAATCAACGTCCTACCGTTCGCGCTGTATTTGTTCTTGCTCGCGAAACTCGTCGAGCAATATGGACGCAGCGATTTCGGCAGACTCATCACCTTCGCGGTGGCGGCATTCGGGACGTTCGCGATCACGTTCTCATCGACACTGAACAATCACACGCCCGCGATTTTCTGCACACTGTTCGCGATTTATCCGCTGCTGCGCTCCGAATCGCCGACGAAGCGCGATCTCTTTCTGAGCGGCCTGTTTGCCGGGCTGACCGCGACATTCGAGCTACCCGCCGCCGCATTCGGGGGCGGGCTGGGCTTGCTATTATTGCTTTCGCGATTCCGCCAAACCTTGACATACTTCCTGCCGGGGCTGGCGATACCGATCGTCGCGCTCCTTGCGTGCAATGTCATCTCGATGGGCAAAATCACCCCCGCCTACGGCGAATTCGGCGGGCCGTGGTACAACTTCGGCGGCAGCCATTGGCTAAAACTGAAGGAGCCGGTCCGTCCGCGCGGCATCGACTTCAACAGTGAATCGACCCCCGTCTACGCGATGCATTTGCTCGTCGGCCACCACGGCTGGTTCAGCCTCACGCCAGTCTGGCTCGTCGCCGCCTGCGGGCTAATCGGGCAAGCCCGGCGTCTACGCGAGTCGACTCTCAGCAAGCTCGCAGCGGTGACGATTGCCGTCTCGGTCGTCGTCTTCGCGTTCTATCTCACACGATTCCAAAGCTACAACTACGGCGGAAATACGAGCGTCGCACGCTGGCTCATCTGGCTCTCGCCGCTCTGGCTAATGGGCCTGCTCCACGGCGTCGACCGCATCGCCGACTCCAAACGCTGGCGATTCGCCATCGTGGTGCTACTCGCATTTTCCGTGCTGTCCGTGTTCTACCCCGCGTGGAACCCGTGGCGAAACCCCTGGATCCTGCAACTCTGCGAGCAACTCGGCTGGGTGCGATATTGAGCCGCCTCGTTTAGCCGTGCCCGCGCTTCGCTCCGAAGACGACGCGGCGCGGCGCGGCTAAACGGGGCGTGAGTTGCCAGATAGTTTGCGCAGGATCGCGGCAATATCTGGGGTGGGTGCGAATTCGTATTGCCGCCCGACGCGATTGCCACGCAGCAAACCGAGTTTTTCAAGTTCGAGCAGATCGGTACGCCCCGTTGGGAGCGAAATTCCGTGCGACTGCGCGTGCGATTCGTAGGTGAAATGCACCGTTGGGTCGCGCATCGCCCGTTGCAGGATCGCGCGTTGTCGACCGTTGAAGTGGCCCGATACCAGGAGAGCCGTCTTGCGAGAATCAGCTTGTTTTCGAGCGAGATATTCGCGAAATGCCTCCATGCTTCGCTCGACGACCCGGAGGTGGTAGAGCAGAAAATACGTGAGGTCGTTATCGTCGAGTTCGGTGTCGAGGTACGCACGGGCATACTGCTTGGGTTGCCCCGCGATGATGGTCGAAATCGTCAGGTATTCCGCCAGCCAATATCCATGACGCAGCATCGACCAGTAAAAGAGTGCGCGAGCGGTACGGCCGTTGCCATCGACGAACGGATGATCGTAAGCGAGCCAAAAGTGGAGAATGATCGAACGAATCGCCGGATGAACGAACTCTCCGATTGCCGACACGCCGACTGGCACGTTCGCGAAGTCGCAGAGGAGTTGCAAGCGTGCTGGTAATGTCGAAGCATCGGGTGGGACGTGCAATACCTGATGGTCCTCATCGTCCCAAACCGAGATCGCCTCACCCGGCAGGCGAAGTCGACCTTGGGCATCGGGGCGAACGTCGGTGTCCTGCGTCAATAACCGCTGAACCTCACAGAGCAGGTCGATTGTCAGTTGTTGGTCTTTTTTCGAGTTGAGATAGCGAATCGTTCGATAGTTATTCAGAATCATCTGCTCGCCGGGCGTCTGCGGCGCGCGACTCTTGCGGATCATTTCCGCGGCTTGCTCTCGCGTTGCCACTGCCCCTTCGATGAGGCTGGAGGAAATCGCCTCTTCCCGCAACGAGGTCAGCAAATACCGTGTTTTGTCGTCATCCGAACTTAGATTTGCGAACGGAGAACCGACGCTGCCGCCGAGTTGCATGTCGATTTGGTGGAAGATTTGAGGCACAACAGATGGTAACCGATAGCAAGCCGCGGAAATGATCCGCAAGAGTCGCGCGCC
>JAYSKW010000514.1:0-7161 GCA_043726085.1 Limnoglobus sp. | reverse complement strand
GTACTCGGGCAGGCCGCCGCCGAGAATCTCATCGAGGCCCAGTACACCCGTCGGCAGTTGCCGAATGGGCACGCGATCCAGGCTTCGATTTTTTCCGTCGGTACTCATCGATCTGTCTCGATTATGAATGGAGGTCGTCCAATGCGGTATCGGGCCAAGCTTCGCGCAGAAGACTCCGCGTGAGGGGTTCGCCGATAAAGCAGTTTAACAGTTCGAGAAGTTGCGATGTGATCGCGACCCCCGCCTCGATACCCGCGTGCGGAGAATCGATGGCGATCTGCTCGAATCCGACCAAGCGTCCGTCCGGGCCTACCTTGACGCTTTGCAGCGATGGCACTTCCGCGCGGGCCAGCGTCAACGCCCGCCGCAACAGCGATACGAAGCCATCGGCACCGGCAAATCGCGTCAGGGAAATCCGCAATTTCCCTATCGCGATCGCGACTTCATGGGCGTGCGGCTCCAAGGGATTCTGACTGGAAGCCAGCAATCGCCGGGCCAAGTCACGCATCGTTGAAGTGGGTGCAGCCATAGGTTTCTGGGTCTGTCGCGATTCGCCTTTTGCTCGGCGCAAATCATTTGCAAACGCTATTGTACCGGATTCCGTAGATAGGGGACGCGATACAGCCTGTTTTTTTTGCGCCCGATGATGCCCGAAACTTTGGTTCCGGCGTAGATTGCGGCCATCGAAATCGGACGTAAGTCGTTGATGTGTTAGGTTGGTTCCGAAATTCGGGAATGAGTCCAGGGATGGGTGGGTGGGTAACGCCTGGAGTCAATCTGCTAACCAAAATCGACGCGATTGGAACTATGCCCGAAATGGACCCCGCTACCTGCTAAATTGATTCTGTTCTATAGTAGCTTGTGTCGCGGTTATCACGGCTTCGCGTTTAGTATTGCAGCGGCCCACTGAGGAACCGGCAGACCATGTCCGAGCGAACGCAACCTGCGATCCCTCCCCCATTGCTCGGCGAACCGCCGGAGGTAATGGGGATTGCGCCAACGATGGTCCAACAGGGAAGCGTGCCGCTTCATACGACGCCGCGCCCGGCATGGAGATTTTCGGCTGGCGTCGGCCAACGCATCGGCCAGTACGAAACCCAAAAGAAGCTCGGCGAAGGCGGCATGGGCATGGTCTTTCAGGGTTGGGACACCCTGCTTCAACGCAAAGTGGCGATCAAGGTACTCTTACCGCAATACGCATCCGACCGCGAAGCGTGCGATCGCTTCCATCGCGAAGCCCGTTCGGCGGCCGCGATCACGCACGATAATGTCGTGAGCATTTATCACGTTGGCTACCACAACGGTTCGGCGTATCTGGTGATGCCACTTCTGAAGGGCTACTCGCTCGAAAACTATCTGTTTCGCAAAGGTTCGCCGACCGGCTCGCAGACGATTCGCATCGTTCGCGAGATTGCCGCGGGATTGTCCGCGGCCCACGCTCGCGGCCTCATTCATCGCGACATCAAACCGGCGAATATCTGGCTCGAAGCGCCGAATGGCCGCGTCAAAATCCTCGACTTCGGCATCGCGAAACCGATCGGGGCGACCGAATGGACGGCCATTTCTGAAGCCGGTGTCGTTATGGGCACCCCGGCGTTCATGAGTCCCGAACAAGCCCGCGGCACGACCGTCGATTCGCGGAGCGACTTGTTCAGCCTCGGGGCGCTCGCCTACCGCATGTACGCAGGCGTGGCACCGTTCGCACGCCCGACGCCGATCGATACCATCACGGCACTCGTGACCGACGACCCCACCCCGCTATGCGATTTGAACCCGAATGTTCCGGCTCGGTTGGCTGCGTTAATTCATCGTCTGCTCGGACGCAATCCCGACGATCGACCCGCCACCTGCGAGGACGTCATTCGCGAGCTACGCCACATCGAGCGCGACCACGCCGGCGACCGCATGGCGACGACGGCGATCCTTACCGCCCAGGCGGATATTCGCATCACCAGCGATGCCACGCCGCAATTGGAACCCGCTAGTGCGGACCTGGGATACGAGGTGATCGACGAATTCGACGATGAATCGGAATCGACGGAAGTCATCGCACAGGCAACCGGGAAGCCGAAGCGAAAGAAAGCGAAAGCCGGTCATCGTAAATTGATTCTGGCATTTTCAGTCGGTGCCACACTGGCCGCCGCATCGGTCTACGGATTAACGTCCGGTCCGACGAAAACCGACACGCCAGCAACCCCGACAGTTCCGACAGCCCCACCGCAACCGAAAGACGAGAACGAACGACGGCCCAATGGCCCGGAATTCCATCGCCCCGGCGAACCGTGGCTCGACGCCGAAGGTCGACCAATCCCTCCACCTCCGCGACCACCCTTCCCGAAGCATCCGCCCGGCAAGGGATGGCCTCCACCGCCGCGCCCGTAGGTCACAATGGCACTTACTTTCTGATGTAGCCGGCCGCAGTACGATTTCTTCCGGCGTTTCACCGCCGAGAAATCGTCGCAGTACGGTAGCCAACGACACTCGCGTACCCGATACGCGGATGTTCCTGTGAGGATCGGTAAGTAACGAGCGTCAGTTGGCGAATCGAAAGTGGGATATTCATGTGGAAATTGTACACCGATGATATTGGAAAGCCTCGTTTTGAATCGTATGCCGCAAAACCTCAATCCTCGTCGAGTGCGTCGCCGAGGACGCTTTCGTTCACGTAGAGTGGGATTTTCGCCGTGACCGCGATGGCGATGGCGTCGCTCGGGCGGCAGTCGATTTCGATGAGTTCGCCTTCGTGCCGAACCCGCAGCTTCGCGTAATAGGTATGTTCCTGCAAGTCGTTGATGATGACATCTTGAATGTCGCCGCCCAAGGCATCGACGGTGGCCACGATCAAATCGTGCGTGAGTGGGCGGGGCGACAACTCGCCTTTGACGCGGCGATTGATGCTGTGCGCCTCGAACAAGCCGATGACAATCGGGAAACTGCGGTCGCCTTCAAATTCCTTCAGGACGATGAGTTGCGTATCGTCGACTTCGCTGATGATGATCCGCTTGAGTTCCATTTGAATCGGCACGGTAGACTCGCTTTCGACCAATTTTGGGCACGTCTTCAATCGCGACTGTAGGGGACGCACGTGCGGTCTGTCAAGGAACGCAGCCCATTACTTCGGTGTGGCAGCGATTTTGCGCAAGCGTAGGCCCATCCATACCAACACGATCGTCCACAGAATTCCGAATTCGAGCGGGCAAAGGCGTTCGTCGAATGACATGATCGGGACGATGAGAAGGAAGCTGAGGCCAAAGAGATAGAAGCCGCCCCAGAACATCGCGCCGAGCGAAAACAACGACACCGCCGACGTCGCCGCGAGCGCCTGATAGAGGCTCGATCCGCTCGTGGAATGCAAGTTCGCATGGAGCATCATCGCGGTGATAATGAAGCCGCCCCACATGCCGAGAACGTGCTGTTCGGCTGGGTTCGCAGGCCAAATTCGCCCCTGCCCGAAGTACAGGAACAGACTGAGGCCGGCGATGGTCCGGGCCACGTACACCGGCAATATCCACCACAACGGCAGTTCGGCGAAGCGGATGATCGTCGCGAAGATTTCGGGTATCAGAATCAGCGGCGCGATGAGCAAAAAGAAATTCGCGTACCGGGCAAAGTGCGTGTCGTACTGACTTCGCCCGATCATCCACGCGAACCGCTGGACGGCGTGCCACTGCCGTGCGGAAATCGTTTCGCCATCTTGCAGCCTTCGCAAATCTTCGGCCAGTTGGCCTGCTGTCGCGTACCGGTGTGCCGGGTCTTTCGCGAGGCATTTCAGGCAGATCGTTTCGAGATCGCTCGGGACATCTTTGCGGAACTCATCGAAAGGTGGCGGCGCGTTCTGCGTCACCAGCATCAGTTGCTCGGCGATGGTGTCGGCATCGAACGGCGGACGACCCGCAAGCAGTTCGTAGAGCACGACGCCGAGCGCGTAGACGTCGGCGGCGGGGCCGACAGTCTTGGTTTTGCCGCTCGCTTGTTCGGGGGCCATGTAGTTCGGCGTACCCATAATCGCGCCGGTGCGGGTGGCGTCGCTTTTCGTGTCGAGCCGTTTGGCCAAGCCGAAGTCGCCGACTTTCGGCGTGCCGTCTTCGGTCATCATAATGTTGCCGGGCTTTAGATCGCGGTGGACGATGCCCGCGAGATGTGCGGCTTCGACGGCGCGGGCGATTCGCTCGACGAGGGCGGCCGCCGCCATCGGTCGCAGTTGCTGCCCGCGCGTCTTATTCGCCAGCGAACCGCCTTCGCAAAATTCCATGCTGAAGTACGGCAACCCCGCATGTTCGCCGACTTCGTACACTTGCACGATGCCCGGATGTTTTAGATGGGCCGTCGTTTCGATCTCGCTGCGGAACCGCGATTGCTCTTCGGTACCGGCATGGCCGCCCGCCAGAATCATCTTGAGCGCGACGATGCGATTCGCCTTCAGTTGCCGGGCTTTGTAAACCACGCCCATGCCCCCGCGACCGATCTCGGCGAGGATCTCGTACCCCGGCACATTCGCGCCGACATTCGACAGCGCTGCCGAGAGCGTTTGCTGTTCCGACGATTGCACCAGCGTGCGAAACATCTCGTCGCTGCCGCTGGGTTCGGGTGAAGTCGGTGGCATCGTGCTCAGGGGGTTACTCGCACAAGTGGGATTTGAGCCGATTTTACCATCGATTGCGGGCACGAACAGGGTGAATCGCATTCGAGGTGCCGCACGATGAACGACGATGCGCTCGCGCAACTGATATTCGAGCCGCAATCGCGAACCGACGAGGTGCGTGCCGCGCTGATTGCGGCGTTGAGCGATCTGCCTTCGAGCCTTTCCGCGAAGGCGTTAGCCGCGCACATCCGCACCGCGATTCCGTTCGGCGTCGAACTGGCGAACAGCACCTGCCTCGCAGTGGCCGAGGGTTTGGCCACGCAACCGGCAATCGAGCGCGTTGGCCGCATGACACCGGATGCCGTCGCCGAACTGACACGGTCCTGGCAGTCGATCTCGTGGCGATTGATCCCAGAGACACCGCTCTCAGCATCGCTCAATTTGGCGTTCGAGGAAGCGATTTCAAATCGCGTTGCCGATGGTGACATGCCACCGACGTTGCGATTCTGGCAATGGTCGGAGACCGCAATCGTGCTCGGTCGCAGCCAGTCGGTCGCGAACGAAGTCAACAGGGACGAAGCCGCGCGGGCCAACGTGCGGATCCTGCGGCGCACCAGTGGAGGCGGCGCGATGTTCGTGCAGCCGCACGCCACGATCACCTATTCGCTCTGTCTGCCGGAAACGTTACTGCAAGGTTTGACGATCCGCCGGAGTTACGAAATCTGCGATGCGTGGGTGGTGCTGGCATTGCGCGAACTCGGTATCGATGCGCATCACGTGCCGGTGAACGACATCGCGTGTGAGGATGGTAAAATCGCAGGGGCCGCACAGTCGCGGCGGCGTGGCGTCGTCATCCATCACACGACGATTGCGTACGATATGGACGCGAACGAAATGGCAAACCTGTTACGAATCGGCACGAACCGCAAGGCAAACACCGTGCGAAGTGCCGCGAAGCGAGTCAGCCCGCTGACGCGACAAACCGTGTTCAGTCGCGCCGCCATCGCGCAACATTTGCTCGAATCGTTCGCGAAGCGGTACGGCGGAACGCGAGGCACATTCACGGATGATGAACGCGCCGATGCTGCACGACTCGCGATCGAAAAGTACGACCGCCCCGAGTGGAACACGCCCGAGGAACCGACATGAAACACGCCGTCACACTGGCCGATGTTCGCGAGGCCGAACTGCGAATTCAGGGGAAAGTCCACCGCACACCGACGCTGACGTGCGAGACGATCGATCGCCTGGCAGGGCGTCGCGTGTACTTCAAGTGCGAGAATTTGCAGAAGACCGGCTCGTTCAAATATCGCGGGGCAACCAACGCGGTTCAGGCATTGGCGGACGCTGTCGCCGCACGCGGTGTCGTCACGCATTCGAGCGGGAATCACGCACAGGCGCTCGCGTTGGCGGCGAAGTTCCGGAACATTCCCGCGTACGTGGTGATGCCGCGCACGGCGGCTACGGTGAAGAAACAAGCGGTGCTCGGCTACGGTGGGCAGGTCATCGAATGCGCGCCGACGCTGGCAGATCGCGAACGCACGGCGGCCGAGTGGGTAGCCAAAACCGGCGGTTGTCTCATACCTCCATTCGATCACGTTGACGTGATTGCGGGGCAGGGCACCGCCGCGCTCGAACTCCTCGAAGATGTGCCCGAACTCGATGCCGTCGTGGTCCCCGTGGGCGGTGGCGGGTTGCTGTCGGGGTTCTGCATTGCGTCGCGCGGCGTGAAGCCGACGATCCGCGTCTTCGGTGCCGAGCCACTCGGTGCCGACGATGCCGCACGTTCCAAGGCCGCCGGAATCTGGCAACCGCAGACCGCGCCGAACAGCATCGCCGATGGTCTGCTGACGAGCCTCGGTCAGTTGACGTGGCCAATCGTGCGCGACGAAGTCGAAGTGATCTTCACGGTGAGCGAAGACGACATTCGCATAAAGATGCGGTTGATCTGGGAGCGAATGAAACTGATCATCGAGCCGAGTGCCGCAGTTGGAGTGTGCGTCGTACTATCCGATGCATTCCGGGAGTTGCAAAACATCCACACCGTCGGCGTCGTGCTGTGCGGCGGCAACGTGAACCTCGACACGCTCTATTGGTGATTGGCCTCAAGCGGGCTTGCTATATAATTTCACTTCATCGGATTTTGGCTCGACACCGCGAGGTATCAATGACCCGCTCGAACACGCTACCGTACCCCGCGTCGCCGGAGGATGTCCCCGATGACCTCACCGAATATCCGCGCTCGTACGTGACGCAAGAATGGTTGCTACTCGCTTGCTTGTTTCTGTTTTTGCTGTTGTATTTCACGATGGTGATCGTCTCGGGCTTCCTGACGATTTGGCTGGCGATTCAAGTCGCACGCTGGTCGTTCTTCGCCATTGTCGGCTCGATGATGTCCGGGATTATCTTTGCGTTTCTCGTGAAAGGCTTCTTTAAGAAAAACGAGATCGAGAAGGAACTGCAACTCGAACTGAAAGAGAGCGAGCACCCGACGCTGTTCGCGTTCATTCGTCAGGTGTGCGAGGAAACCGGTGCCGAAGAACCGCGAAAAATGTTCGTCTCGGCGGACGTTAACGCCG
>JAYSKW010000513.1:0-3674 GCA_043726085.1 Limnoglobus sp. | reverse complement strand
ACCGGGCGACTTCGACTGGACGAAAATCTTCGCCGACGGCGTGCGCTGGTTTCACTCGGGAGGCATTTTCGCGGCACTCTCCGAGACGACTTCCGAAGTGATTCTCGAAGGGATGCAAGCCGCGAAGGCCGCCGGTGCGATGATCTCGTTCGATCTGAATTACCGCGCGAAACTCTGGGCGTCCGCCGGTGGCACCGCACGCGGGCAGGACGTCATTCGCAAGATCGTCAGCCACGTCGATGCGCTGATCGGCAACGAGGAAGATTTGCAAAAGGGCCTCGGTATCGCTGGCCCGGAAGTGACGGCGGACGAACAATCGAAGCTCGACCCCGATGCGTTCTTTGGCATGATCGACCGCACCGTGAAGCAGTTCCCGAACGTGAAAGTCGTTGCCACGACACTGCGCGAAGTGCATTCGACGAATCGCCACGACTGGGCGGCGGTGCTCTGGATGAACGGCAAAAAGTACGTCAGCCCCGAGTGTAAACTCGACGTCGTCGACCGCATCGGCGGCGGCGACGGCTTCGCGGCGGGACTAATTTACGGGCTACTCACGGGCCGCCCACCAGAGGAAGCGCTCCGCCTCGGTTGGGCACACGGCGCGATGCTGACGACCTTCCCCGGCGATGTGACGATGGCCAAGCGCCACGAAGTCGAAGAGTTCGCCAAGGGCGGCTCCGCCCGCGTCCAACGCTGATTTTCAGGTAAAAATCAACTTCGCTCCGGCGACGAGCAGCACGGCGGCGAGCAGTCGGAGAAGCACCGTGCCACCGAATCGCGTGGCACCGAGGTACGAGCCGATCAGCCCGCCACTGCCGGCCGCAACGAGGCAGTACGGCATCTCCGGGGGCAACACGAGGCCGTTTTGCCACTGTCCTGCAAGCCCGGCGAGCGAATTGACGAGAATGAACGCCGCCGACACACCGGCGGCGGGCTTCGGGTCCGACCAGCGAAACACGATCAAGAGCGGCGTGAGAAAGATGCCGCCGCCCGTGCCCGTCATCCCCGATAACATGCCTATGCCAATGCCAATGCCGATCGCCAACAGCACCGGCGGATGGACGGTATGCCCGCGTGGCGTACGCACATTCCCGAACGCCATTCGCAGCGCCGCCACCCACAACACGACGCCGACCGCAAGTTTATACGTCTGGTCCGAGATCGCAATTACGCTTCCCAGATAAGCAAATGGCACTGAACCCAACGCGAACGGCCAGACGACTCGCCACGAAAAGTAATGCGATCTCGCGAACAGAATGAGCGCGATGGTCGCCACCAGAATGTTCAGGCACAGCGCCGTCGGTTTCGCAAGCGATTGTTGTAATCCGAACAGCGCCATCACCGCGAGGTACCCCGACGCCCCCGCGTGGCCCACCGACGAATACAGCACTGCCACGACGAACAACAGGAACAAAAGCAGCAGCAATACCGGGACTGTCATGGGTGTGTCACAGCGGGGAGACGGATCGTGAATTTCGTACCGTGGCCGAGTTCGCTTTGCACATCAATAGAGCCGCCGTGCGCGACGACGACGCGGCGAGCGGTGGCCAACCCGAGGCCGTTTCCGTCGGGTTTCGTCGTTTGAAATGGCTTGAAGATTTTACGCAGAAGTTCTGGGGAAATTCCGGTGCCGGTGTCGATGATATCGAGCACGACAAACGCACCTTCGCAACGCGCTTGTAGCGTCAGCGTGCCGCCGTTGGGCATCGCATCTTCGGCATTGAGCATCAGGTTTAGCAGGGCTTTTTCGAACATGTCGCGGTCGAGCCGCACCATCGGCAAGTCTGGCGACGGGTACCAGTTCACATCGACGTTGCACTGACGCGCCGTGGGCGAAAGGAAGTCGACCATCCGCGCGATGACGGTGTCGAGTTCGACGGATTCGAGGTACAGTTCATCGACGCGTGCGAACCGCAGGAAGTCGTTCGATAAACACACGAGCCGCTGGCACTCGCCTTCCATCAGGCGGAATCGCTCGAGGGCACGGCGTTCCTTTTGCGTCTCCGGTTCCTCGAAATCTTCGGCAAGAAGTTGCAGGTTCAACAACACCGTGCCGAGGTGGTTTTTCATGTCGTGAATGAAGCTGCCCGTCGTTTCCGCGAGGTCGAAATATTGTTGGGCTAGCGGTTCAACGATCATGTCCGATTCCTTCGACAACAGTGCTACGGCATCTGGAATGTTGGAATGCCATCGGACCAGCGAACGGTAACCTAAACAGAATTCACATTCGGATCACTATTGGAATTTCCGGATGCTGATCGGTCATGAACTTCAGAAACGCCATGAAGTTCGTATCTGTATAAAAAGATATTCACCGATCGGGCAGAGAAACCATCTGCCGGTTTCTGCGAATACCTCTCTTTCGGCGCGGTTGACGTGCAAACTTTTGATATCGCACAATGGTAACGTTTTTTGATCGCTATCGCGATACATTTGCGACCAACGGATCGAATCTTCGTCGACGACCAGTTCCAATTGACGGGGGAAAAGCACTTCGCAAAACTGGAACACGGTCATTGGGCCCGATATGAAAATCATAACCGCGCCAACACAAAACAGATTGTCTTCTTCAAGATACATCGTAATAGCAATTGCACTTGTAATACATGCGAATAGGCACGCGTGCACCCATCCTGCCGTGTCATTGGTGTTTCGCGTGCAACGGAAGATCATCACACCATACCCCACATGCGGCGGAGGCCCCACTCGATGCCGAGCAGGATCGCGAACGCGATCAGCCAGCCCGTGAGGAAGCCGTGCGAGTGGTTGCGTCGCCAATCGGGTAGGAAGCGTGGCTTCGGCTTCACCCCTTCGGGCTTCTGCGTTTTCAGTTCCTTCAGGAACGTCGGCAGGTCTTCGAGGCGAAACGCCTTCCCGCCGCCCGCTTTTGCGAGTTTATCGAGGTAATCGTGATCGGCAGCGGAGCGTAGCAGTTCGTCGGACGTCTCCGCGTACGCCAGGAACCGCGCCGTCGCGTCGCCCTTCACTTCCTTGCCCGTGCCATCTTTGCCAATCGCTTTTAGCGTCACGATGTATTCGCCGGGTAATTGTGGGTCGAACAGCACTTTGCTGCCCCCCGCGGCATCGGCGACAATCGGCCGCACGGGGGCTTCTTCGGGTTTCTGGCCGGGGGCGATCACGCGGACTTCAAACTTCGGGTCGAGCGCATCGGCCCCACCCGCGCCGCGCAACCCGAGCTTGATCGACTGCTGCCCTTGCACAGGCAAACGGCGATACGCGGGGCGGGCGAAGGCTGCGCCTTCTTCCTCTTCCTGGTGTGCCAGCCACAACACAAGGCGTCGCCAGAACTGCGCGTGAATCTCGATGCCATCGCGGGTTCGCGGCAAATTCCGCATGCCGAACGGCTTCCAGAGAAACGTGTCGTACCCCGCGAACGCCATCACGCGGCCCTTGTTACCGCCGTCGAACTGCCAGCCGACCATAAGGTACGGCGGCTTCAGCTTACTGATCACCTGCCCGCTGCTCACCGCATCGCGAGCGTCGGCGGCGACCGCGTACACCGTCGAACCGACGCGCGGTTCGCCGAGCTTCGCAATCGCAGTCATGCGGTTCGTCGGCACACCGGGCGTCGAGCCGTTGAGGCGATCCCAGAGTTCGCGGGCGTTCTCGCGGTTCGGGGCCACTTTCATCAGGAAATCGAGGCCCTTATCGGT
>JAYSKW010000512.1:0-8172 GCA_043726085.1 Limnoglobus sp. | reverse complement strand
CGAGCGCGTCTATTTACGCCTGATTCAAGACATGACCGACCGCCTGCGCGGCGACGAACCCGACGACCTCGATAGCGAGTTCACGCTGGCCGAGTTCTTGGACCGATACGGTATGCGAATCAGTCAGTTAGGCGCGATTATCGGTCAAATATCGCCGCTGGCCGATGCCGCCCCGACGCCCCCAACGCCGAGCGAAGAGCCGAACGGCTGACGCCCTGAGTAGAATTGCTGCATGGAACTTTCCGCAACGGATTTCGCTCACGTTCGCGATTTGTACAATCGCGGCTGCTACCGGCAGGCGCTCGATGCGTCTGCCGGTTTTGGCCCTCTGCGCGATTGGAAAGGCGCACCCGGTCGCCTGCTCGCGGGCCGCCTCGCGATGCAACTCGGTGCGCCGCGGCTCGGGCGACGCATCCACCTCGTTGCCTTCCGCCAAAGCCCCGCGTACCTCGAAGCCGTGTATTATCACGCGCGCTACCGCTTCGAGCGGTTCGGCCCGCTCGCCAGTTGGCAGTTCATGACGACGCAGACCGATTGGGCGGATGCCTCGCCCGATCTGCGTGCGGACTGGCACGCGCTGCAAGGGTTCGTCGTGGGTCGGATGTTCGACTTCGATCGTGCCGAACGCTTTTTGAACCAAGCCGAGGCACTCGCCCCGAATCGCGCGTGGTTGCAAGTCGAACGTGCGGCGGTGCTCGAAGTGGCCGAACGACATACCGAAGCGCTCGCATCGGCGCGGCGGGCGTTGCAGATTCAACCGTGGTTTCGCCCCGCCGTGCAGGCCGTCGCGCATATTTTGCAGAAGACCGGCAAAGATGTCGATGCCGTCGAGTTCCTCACCGAGGCGAGTACGCACCTCGAAAGCGGCATCGTTGCGGCCCACCTTGCGGCGCTGCAACTCGAACAAAAACAGTACGAATCAGCCCGTTTGAGCCTGAACCGCTACGAGGAACTGTCCCCGCTGATCGAACCCGAGGGGAAGAAGTGGCTGTCGGCACGGCGTGCCGATGTGGCCTATGCGCTCGGCGAACGCGATGTGGCGGCGACCGAATCTCGGAAAGTCGGCGAAGAGTTTTACACTGGCTTCGCGGAACGACTGGCACACGCGCCGATACAGCCGACGCGGGTTCAGCTACCGCTCGATTTGTCGTATGCCGACGGCACCGAATCGCCTTCGGTGTGTGCGTTGCTGTCGCGGTTCTGGAATCGGCTCGCATCCGAAACGATCGCCGATGGCGCGCACCCGCACGATGGCATTCCCGATTTCGCCGAACGCAAGCGGCTAACCGACTCAGGCTGGATCACGCGCGAATTCACGCTGTCGGCGGAGTCGGCGTTCGCGCTGCTCGATGCCGGTTTGCCGTTCCTGATTACGCTCGTCGAAGTCGGCGTCAGTCAATCGCGGCTGGCGATCGGCTACGATGCGACTCGGCTGAGCCTGTATCTGTGCGATGGCCACGAGCGCCGCCCCGTCGAGGCTCCGATCGATGTGGTACGGAAGCGGTATGCCGCGTCGGGGCCGCGCTGCCTCGTGGCGGTGCCGCAGGCGGAGGTGCTCAAACTCAGCGGAATCGTGCTGCCCGATGCCGACCATTACGACGATCTCGACCGCTTGCAGTTGCTACTGGCCGACGGCAAATACGCCGATGCGAAGATCGCTTGCGATGCCCTAATTGCGGTTCAACCCGGCACGCGCTGGGCGAAACTAGCCGCGATCATCTGGGCACGCGGCACCGTTCACCCCGTGTTGCTGCTCGATGCGCTCGACGATCTGATCGTCGATTTCCCCACCGATCCGACGCTCGCATTATCGAAGGCGGCGGTGTTGCGGGAACTCGGCCGCATCCCCGAACGCTACGCCGTACTGCGTGCGGCGGCGTCACTTCCGGATGCCGACCCGCTGATCGTGCAATCGTTGGCGCAGATGCTCCTGACCGATCCGCGTGCGCAACTCGAAGCGGACCACCTGCTGCGGAGATCGATACGCGGTCGCCCCCAGGCGGCGGCGGGGTACTTCCTGCTGGCATCGCAACGCTGGGAGGAACAATGCTTCACCGAAGGCGTCGATCTGTACCGGTTCGCGAGTTGTTTGGACGATCGCGAGGAGCAGTTTGCGGAAGCGTACTTCCGTGCCGCGAAGGTGCTGGATCAATCGCCCGAAGCGTTGCGGATGTTCCAGCGGAAAGCGACGCGGGCGGATGTGCCATTCCCACCAGCGGTGCGGGCATTGTTCGGCGCATTGTGGGATCGCGACGAACCGGAACAGGCATTTTCGGCGTTGGGGCGGGCCATCGAGAAACTGCTAGCGAACGGCGAGAAGGCGGCAGCACTCGCGGAACTGCGATTGTTCCGTGCGGAGATGTTCGCGCAGTTCGGCCGTTTTGAAGAGTCCGATGCCGAACGCGAAGCCGCACGCCCGCAGACTTCGCCGCAAGTCTGGCACCGGACATCGGCACGCATCGCACGGATGAAGCCGGACCTCGCGGCGGCGCTCGATCACTTGCAGTCCGCGCTGACGATCGATCCGAACTGGGTCGAAGGCCATCGCGTCGTCGTGGCGATCCTCGCCGATACCGATGGCCAGATGGCCGCGCGGGCGTACCTCGGCGCGCTGGTGAATCGCTACCCGTTCACGTACCCCGTGTTGCGGTTGCGGGCCGAGTTCGATTCGCCGAAAGCCGATGAAACCGCAATTCACGTGATCCGCGAAACGATCGCACTTTGCCCGCACGATGCCTGGGCACGGCGTCAGTTGGCGCTCGTACTCGCGGATCAGCGCCGCGATACGGAAGCGCTCGAACAGTTGCAGTTAGCCGCCGACACCGAGCCGACGCACCCCTCGCACTTCGCGGTGTTGGCGCACGTGCATCGGCGGGCGGATCGCATCGACGATGCGCTCGAAACGTACCGTAAGGCACTGCGGTCGAACGTCGATCACGAACTCGCAGTCGGCGAGTGGATTCGCCTGTGCCGCAGTAAAAAGGAACGGCGCAAGGCGGTGCGGTTCATCGTCGAACAACTCCACACGCAACCGCACGCCGGCGATGGCCTCGTGGCGTATCGCGATCAAACGTTGTCGTTGGCCGCCGACGATGACGATGGTCACGGTCGCCTGCTCGACGAGCTTTACACCGAACTCGATCGCGTCCTCGACGAACGCCCGGACTTGTGGCAGGCGTGGTCGTTGATGATTCAGCAACTCGGGTTAATGCACCGCCTCGACGAAGCGCACAGCCTCGCCGAAGAAGCGACGGAGCGCTTCCCGTTGTTGGCGCAATTGTGGTCCGACTTGGCCCGCGTGCGCGGCGCGATGGAACGCAACGAAGAACGCATCGAGGCACTTCGCTCGGCAGTGTCGGCGGCCCCCGCATGGTCGCCCGCTTCGCACGAATTGGCCGATGCGCTTTCCGAAGACGATCGAGACGACGAAGCGGTGACGGTGCTGGAACGGGCGGTTGCGCGATCCCCGCAAGAGCCGACGACGACGGCGGCGCTGGCAGATCGGCTGTGGGCGGCGGGGCGTTCCGAAGAGGCGCTCGCCCGTGCGCAAACCGCCGTGCGGCTCGACCCCGGATTCGACCCGGCGTGGCGGATGGTCATGCACTGGTCGGACCGCCTCGAACGCCCCGACGAGGTACTGGCATTAGCGCGCGAGCTGACGCGCACCCGGCCCGGCGACCCGCGTGGCTGGCTGAAACTCGCACGATTATTGCACGAAAACGAGCAAGGTACGGAAGCACTCGCCGCGCTCGATACCGTCATCCGGCTCGATCCGCGGAACATCGAAGCGCACGATCAGAAAGCCGAACGGCTCGCCGAACTCGGTCGCTACACCGAGGCACTCGAAGCAGCGCGCCCGGCGGAACTCGTTACCGAACAGCCGCTCGTTCTCCAGGGCCGTGCGGCATGGGTCGAGGCGAAGCGCGGCAATTACGCCGCCGCAATCCCGCCGATGCAGGCGCTCGTTTCCGTCGAACCCGAGTACTTCTGGGGCTGGCAGCAACTCGCCGAGTGGTACAACGAAACCGGCCGCGTCGAAGGTTTTCTCGAAGCGGCATCCGAACTCGTTCGCCTCAAGCCCGATCACCCGCTAACGCTGACGATGCGCGGCGAAGCGAAGCTGAAAACTGGCGACCGCTCCGGCGGAAAAGCCGACCTGCGCGACGCATTGCGGATTGCCGCACAGTACGCACCGGCAGCGGCGATCCTTTTCGATGCCTGCCTCGAAGATGGCGAAACCCGCGAGGCACAATCGGCGCTAGCCGTGCTACAAGAACATGCGGGCGGGCCGGAAGTGCTGGTGAAACAAGTCCAGTTCGCGTGCCGAACCGACGACGCCGAGGCCGCACTCCGTACGCTCGCCGAGCTTGCGGAAACCCCGATGAACGGCTCGCCATTGGCGTTGCAATTGGTGTTGGGCGAACTGCAAACGGCGGGCTGGAGCGACCGCGCCGCCACCGTCCTGAAGGATGCATGGCAATCGGGCGGCACTTTCAACCCGTGGGCACCGCTCTACTGGCTCGACACCGAACAGGGCGAATCGGCGTCGTTCGACGAACGCATTTCCGCCACCGATGCCGCCATCCGCGTTCACCCGCAGTTCCCCGCCGGGTACGACCGCAAGGCCGAACTGCTGAGCCTCGTCGGCCAGTTCGACGAAGCATTCGCGACCTGCCACCCCGCCGCAATCGCCGAGCCGCTACCGATCACGTTGCGGGGCCGTGCGGCATGGGTCGAGGCGAAGCGTGGGAACCTGCCGCAAGCCATCGTCATCATGAAGCAAGTCGTCGCCATCGACCCGGAATACCTCTGGGGCTGGCGAAATTTGGCGCAATGGTACGACGTCGAGAAGCGGTTCCGCGAATGCCTCGAAGCCGCCGACCGCATGGTGAAACTATCGCCGAAAGACCCCGTGGCGTACGGCTATCGCGGCGAAGCGAAGCGGACGCTCGGCGATCGCAGCGGCGCGAAAGAGGATTTCCAAAAGGCGTTCGACCTCGACCCGACGTTCGATGTCGCGGGTTTGCACCTCGTCGCGGAACAACTCGAAGTCGGCGACGCGACCGCCGCTGCCGAGACGCTTTCGCGGTTGCAAGACCACACCGATAGCCCGCTCGTCCGGCTGCGGGCCACGCAAGTTGCGGCGCAACAAGGCGACTTGCCACTGGCGCAACAACGGCTGCGTTCGCTGGCGATCGATGCCGAAGTCTCTGCCGGTGTGTTGCGCGATGCCACCAGCAGCCTCGACAAACAGGGTTGGACGACCGAAGTCGAAGACATCCTCTTTCACACGATCAAAGGTAGTGAAGTGACATCGGCCTCGGCAACGGTTTGGGCCGAACGACTGATGCAGGCCGACCTCGGCGGGGTGATTCTCGAATTGCTGCCCGCGATGTACGAACGGCTGCCCGCCGCCGGTCGCGCGGCGACGCTGGAATTTGCCACCGCCACTGTCGCCAAAGGCCGCATCGAAATCGCCACGACGACGATCCACCAATACGCCGACGAACTGCGCATCCACGATCCGTCGTGGGCCAAAGCCGGCGCGATTCTCCATGCCGCCAAGTCGCACGCACTCGCGGCCACATGGCTTTCGGACTGGAAAGCCCGCTCGAACATCGAGCCGTGGATGTTGATTTCGCTGATGAATTCGTTGCGAGTGCAAGACCGCGATGCGGAAGCGAACGATGTCGCGCAAGCCGGACTCGCGATGTACGGCCCGCCCGCCACGCTCGCCGAATTTCGCAGCTGGCTCGCGCTCGTGGCCGCAATGGAAGGCCGCACCTACGACGCGCAGCAACTCTTGCTCGCGATCGATTCGATCGGCCTACCCGACGGCACCCGCCTCGTGATGGTGATCGCCGATTCGCTGGTAATGGTGCAAAGCGCAGGCACCGAAGGCAAGAAAGCCGCGTTCAACGAAGCCAAAGAGCGGATCAAGATCGCCGCCGACACCTGCGCCGCCAACGACGTACCCCCCGGCCTCGCGAGATGGTACAAAAAAGCTGTGGCCCGGCTCGCCGCCGACGCCGGCCTCTTCGCCAAAGCCTGGGTCTGGTGGCAACAACTGCACCCCTGGGTGAAGGGGTAGGCGCGACGCGGAGGCTTTGCGTAGCGGAGCGCGTGGACTTCACCCACATCCAAACAATCAACGGTAATGGGTGACGCGCACGCGCTCCGCTACGAGGACTCCGCGTCGCGGCGTAATTTACGCGTCGCGGCAAATTTGTGCGGCTAATTTTGGAAGCGCTTGAGGCCGGCTTCGGTGCTGATGCGGGGGGTGTAGCCGAGGTCGCGTTTGGCGGCGGTGATGTCGAACCAGTGCGAGGTGGATAGTTGCCCGGCGACGAATTGCGTCATCGTCGGTTCCCCGGCCAAACTGAGCGTGCGGTAGAGCAGTTCCATCGTCCAACCGGCGGATCGCGCGAGCCACACGGGCACCGATTTCGTGACGGGCGGCAAACCCTGATCGGTGAGGATGCGGTTGAGGAACTCCCAGAGTACGACCGGTTCGTCGTTGGAAATAAAGTACGCCTTCCCGGCGATCGGCGAGCCGATACTCAGGCGGTCGGCGGCGAGCAGGTGCGCATCGGCGGCGTTGTCGATGTAGGTCACGTCCACTTTCACATCGCGGGTACCGACGCGCCGGAGTTTCCCCGCCTTGGCGCGAGCCAATACGCGCGGGATCAGGTGCGGGTCGCCCGGCCCCCAGATCAGGTGCGGCCGCAAAGACACCGTGGCCAGTTCCGGGCCGTTTGCGGCCAGCACGGCGCGTTCGGCCATCGCTTTCGTTTCGGGGTAATATGCCTCGAAATGCTTCGAGTACGGCAACGATTCGTTCGCGCCTTCGATATCCCCGCCGTTATGAACGACGCTCGGCGTGCTCGTGTAAACGAGCTTGCGTACACCTTGCGAACGACATGCCGCGATGACATTCGCAGTACCCGTCACGTTCGTGGCGATGTAGTCCGCGTACCGCCCCCATACGCCCGCTTTCGCGGCTACGTGAATCACGACATCGCACCCCGCCACGGCGCGTTCGACGGCGCTGAGGTCCGTCAAATCGCCGCCGATTTGCTCGACGCCGATCTCGCCGAGCCATGGGTACGACGATCGCGTGAGCGAGCGGACTTTGTCGCCGCGCGCCAACAGCGCCCGCACGATGGCTCCGCCGAGAAACCCACCGCCACCGGTGACGAGTGCTTTCATACTGGCGTGCCTTTCCAAGTTCGCCCCAACTTACGGGACGCCCACACTGCGAGTTTCTCGCGGAAAATCTTTGAATTGTGCCGTACATCGACGGGGAAACCGGGGTAGCGTAGGAACGCGACGATCGGGTTCACCGGGTCGATTGCGAGTGCCCGTTCGCGCAGTGCGGCTTCTAAATTCAGCCACGCCCAACCGCGAACGGGGGTATCGACGCAAATCGCCGGGTAGGTTGTGCCGTGCCGTTTGACGCCGACGAGTGCGGTGCGAAACACGCCTACGACAGTGTGGAACATCGGCTCGATTTGGTCGGTAAACAGCGTGCCGTGCGGTGTCTCGACGCGATGCGATTTCCGCCCGCAGAACCAAAGCCGCCCGGTTGCGTCGAAGTAGCCAACGTCGCCCATGCGGTGCAATATTTCGCCCGTGTGCGGATCGACGATCTTCGCGAGTTTCGTGGCGTCTGGCCTGCGAAAATAGGCTTTCGTGACGACCGGCCCGCGTACGACGATCTCGCCGATGGTGCCGGGTGGCACGCAGAGTGCTTCGCTCCATTCGGCAATCGCATCGTCGCGAATGCCGATGATGCGAACCGTCATCCCTGCCACGGGTCGGCCGACGCAGATGCCGTGGCCCGCATCGGTGAGGTGCCGCGTTTCGCTTAAAATTTCGTCGCTGCCGATGTTCGCAACGGGTAACGATTCGGTCGCGCCGTACGGCGTAAACAACTGCACGCCGGGTGCGAGGAGATTCACAAAGCGTTCGATCACGGGTGCCGACGCGGGTGCCCCTGCCGAGAGAACGCGGCGCAACGTCGGGAGCGTCTTCGAGCGATTACCGTTCGCATAATCGCCGAGGCGACGGATAACGGCGGGGGAGCCGAACAGGTTCGTCACGCCGAATTGCTCGATGGTCGCGATGGTTTTGGCGGCATCGATCGTGGCGGGGCGAGCGGGGTTCATATCG
>JAYSKW010000511.1:0-7298 GCA_043726085.1 Limnoglobus sp. | reverse complement strand
GGTACCGTGGAGCGAGTGCGATGATACTTATCGGGATGATTACCGCCATTGAGATCAAACATAGTCGCACCAAGACCTTCGTGTTCATCGGTTATGACTCCAAGTACATGAGATTCTCGAAAGCACCCTCCCATCGATACACCCTGGTCTAAACGAGCGGTCCTTTCAGGACCGAAAACCAGTACACCGAGCCGGAAACCCCATTAAAACAACTCGAGCACGGGTGCCGCTTCGATGATTCTCACCGGCTTACCATCGGGGCCGGGCATTGTCGTTGCGTCGGTGAATCCGAGTGCGTGATAGATTGTTGCGACGAGTTCGGGACAATTGACCGGCCGATTTTTAGGCTCGCTTGCGATGGCATCCGATTCGCCGATGACGCGGCCGCCTTTCACGCCGCCACCGGCCACGATCGCGGTCCAACATTTCCCCCAGTGATCGCGACCGCCGTTGCCGTTCACCCTCGGCGTGCGGCCAAATTCGCCGACCGCCACAACGAGCGTACTGTCGAGCAGCCCATTTAACATCAACGAATCGAGCAGAAACGTGAAGCACTCGTCGAACTCGGGCGCGAGGTGGTTTCGATAATCGCTCAGCGTCGTTCGCAAAGTTCCGCCATCGGCATGACAGTCCCATGTCACGCGATTGAAGAGCGATTCGTACGGGTTGATCGTCACGAATTTCGCACCGGCGTAAACCGATCGTGCCGCGACTTCGCAGCATTCCAATAGCGTCGCGTCGTCGTCGTCCCAATAGGTGACACCGGGGTGACAATCCCTCAACCATGCACCGCTGAAACAATCGCCCGGCTTCGCGATGCCCATCTCGGGTTGGCCGAATGGCAAAATCGTCGTTCGGAACGGATTGTACTCGCCGGTCGATGTGAGGTAATCGACCACGCTCCCGACCCACGGCCATTCCTTACCCGCCTCGAACCGTCGGCCCGTATTCAATAGCTGGAATCCGTTTTCGTGGATCGGTGCAAACTCGTGATGCATTGTGCGAACGAGCGAAAATTGGTCCGCGATTGCAGCCATCTTGGGAAACAGTTCGCTGAAATGGGTGCCCGGAATGCGTGTCGGAATGCTGCCGAACGGCCCGCGAATCTCGCTGGGCGCGTTCGGCTTCGGATCCCACGTATCGAGTTGGCTCGGCCCGCCCGCAAGCATCAGCACGATGACGCTTTTCGCTTTTCCAGCTGGTAAAAGTGCGGCTTTTGCCGTCGAGTCGATCGCGAGTGACAGCCCGGTGGCAGTGGCGGCTTTGAAGAAATCACGACGATTTTGCGAGCGAGTAGTCATGCCGATCTCGTCCCTGTGTGGGTTCGATGAGTACGGCACAATCGTAACGAACCGTTTCGCGAACGCAATCAAAATCGAATGGTAAGTGCGATGTCAACCAGAACCGAGGGTATTGTGGCACCCGCGATTCTGTACTAATTTGCGAATTGTCGAGATTAGCGATTGCACTTGGAGGGAGTCGAACCCCCAACCTACGGTTCCGAAGACCGTTGCTCTATCCAGTTGAGCTACAAGTGCGTCCGAGTAGCTTACGATCCGTGGGCGTTGCGATCAATGGCGCGGCTTATTCCTTCTTCATTTCCATCTTCTCTTCTTCCTTTTTCTCCTCGATTTCGAGTTTCCACTCGAGTCCGAGCGCGACGTGTTTGTGCATCTTGGCTAGGACTTCCCACGGGGTGCCTTTGTGGTCGGTCGTCATCTTTTCGAGCGTTTCCCGTGCGGCGTCGGCTTTCTCTTTCACGTCCTTTTTGCTCTTCATTTTGCCGACGGTAATCAGTCGCCACACCGGTTCGCCACCCTTTTCGTTGCGAGGTACGGAATCGGTGCGGATGTTCCCGAGTGCGAGATCGTATTCGTGCGTGAATGCCCAACGCATCTGGATTTGGGCGAGAGCATATTGATACATCGCAAGCCACTTCTTGGACTTCTCTGCTTCGAGCATCTTGCCTGCTGCCTCGAGCGCGATGAGTTGCTCTTCGAGTGCGAGAATCAGTTTCGCGGGAACGACCTGTTCGGCGGCGATTTCCTTTTTGAGTTTGTCGTCGGCGGCCCCGCTGAACGACTCGCGCAGGCCGTCTTCGCCGAACGACCACTTCTCGCGGATGAGGTTCAGTGCCTCGATCGTTGCCTTGCGAACGGGGTACTTCTCGCCGTTTTTGAGGATGTCTTCATCGGTCACGCCATCGGACTGATAGTCCTTCATTTTGTCGGCCACGAACGGGTAAACTTGCCCCAGTGACGGTGGGATGTCGAGATCTTTGCGAATGCCCGGCAGCGTGGCGGCGAGTTGGATCATCTTCATCACGTCGTCGGGGTTGACGCCCTTCGGTGCGGTCGGCCAGTCGAAGCGCGTCGCCAGCGGTTCGTCTTTGTTATAAGGCACGGCGGCAGCTTCGGTGCCACTGAGTTTCACCGTCTGGACGATCTTGCCATCGCGTGGCGTCGTCAGTTGAGCTTTGAGATATTCGGCCCATATCGCAACCGGAATTGGGCTATCGGGTGTCGGAGGAACGACTTTGTCGGCCTTCTTCTTTTCGGACATACCGCGGAATGCGGTCAGGAACTCGCTGCCCGATTCGTTGACTTCCTGGGCGTTTTCGCCTGCCGATGCACTCGTAATCACCTGAATTCCGGGCGGGGGCGCGTGGAGGAGTTCGGCGAGTTTGGGGCTCATCGGTTCGCTGCCGGGCTTGGCGGCCCCGAACTGCGGGTTGAATCGGCAGACGTCGAACAGAACGACCTTTTGTTGCGATTTACATGCCGCTAGTTTTGCGTAAAAGTCGTCGAGCGGAATCAGCGTCTCGGCCACGTCGGGTTCACCTTCGACGGGGACGAGGTATGCCTTGTCGTCGATTACGACGGCGTGGCCACCGAAATAAATGGTGATGCGGTCTTGGGCGCGGCTCGTGTTGAAGAACTGCTCGAAGGTTTGTTGCACGACTGACTTGATCGGCGGGCGAAAGTCTTTGCCACCGGAGGAATCGGTGAGTGCGAAAATCTGGCTGTTCTCTTTCACGCTCGGCACGCGCAACTCGAAGCCGAGCTTGTTGGCGGTGCGCGTCGGCATGTCTTCGCCGCGGCCATTCGAGCCGGGTGCGATGTTGTTGAAGTAGACGTACTTCGAGATATGCACGAAGAGCACGCGGCGTGGAAACGGGTCGGCGAGCGCGGCGAGGCCACCCGTTTTGGTTTCACCCGGCGTTT
Organism: Limnoglobus sp.; assembly: GCA_043726085.1. Taxonomy (GTDB): domain Bacteria; phylum Planctomycetota; class Planctomycetia; order Gemmatales; family Gemmataceae; genus Limnoglobus. Next base: position 4,074 of record JAYSKW010000511.1, on the reverse strand, counting down.
TGTTCGGCACGTCCGGCGTGGCGTTCGTCGGCGTCGCTTTCGTCTGCTTGTTTTTCTCGATCTCTTTCATGAGGTAAAAGGCGCCACCGAGCAGGCCGCCGCACAAGATCAGAACGACGATGGCACCGACCCACTTACTACTGCCACCGCGACGATACTTACCGCGGCGTGGCGATGCCTCATCGGTATCTTCGATGGGAAAATGGCCATCCATTGGGACGACGGGTGCCTGCGTGTATGGGTAGTTCGGGGCGTACGCCCCAGGCTGTTGTTGTGGGTATGGGTAGCCGGGGTACTGCGGCGGGCCACCGTAACCGGGCTGGGGGTAACCACCTTGTGGCGGATACTGTGGTGGTCCATAGCCAGGTTGTGGAGCAGGATATTGCGGCGGGCCGTAACTAGGTGGGTATTGCGGTGGGCCATAGCCAGGCGGCGCGGTGGGCATTTCGGTTGCCGGGGCATAGGCGGGAAACGGTACGACAGGCGTAGGCGTGGCAGTCGGTGTTTTGTCGGGGACGACGGCCGTCAGTTCGCTTGCGATGGGACTACCCATCGGTGGCGTGCCCTTGCGACGCGCTTGCACCGCCGTGCCGCACTTTTTGCACTTCAACGCCCGTTCGGCCCAGTCGATGGGAATCCGAAGGACATTGCGACATCCGGGGCACGTAGCTTGAACTGTGGCTGTCATTGCGCCATCTCCTCGCTCGGTGAGAGCATCCCTATTGGACCCATTCTAGTTCATAGAGTTCCGCGAAACAGACTTTGTTAAATTCGATTCTCGCGAGGCGCGAATTCTGCGAGTTCACACGCCCATTCGCTCGGCGATGTCTTGTAGTATGAAGCGGTCCGAATCGGGGCGCGTGGCCGATTGTGGGTGAGTGTGGTCGCAACCGATCCAGCCGCGGAGTTTCAGGAACATGGCGGCCGAGTGTTTGTATGCGGGTACTGGGTGTCGGAACGCGAAGAACCCGAGGTACTGCAACAGATCGTTCACTTCGTAAAATCGGCTATCGCCGGCAGCCCACATCGCGTCGCGTTTGGCGAACATTTCCGGTGCGAACGTACTTAACCCCAGCAGATAATCGCTGCCGTACATCACCATGTCGATGGCGAGGTCGTTGCCAGTGTAGACGCGAAAATCCGTTCGGAGTGCATCGCGTAAACGCAGCCGTTGCCATTCGAGATCGCGTTGTAGCGATGAGTGTTTTGCGCCGAGACAACGCGGAATCGCAAGCAGGCCACGATAGACATCGAGCGAATAGATTTTGCCGAACGGCGCGAACATCGTCCCGAGTTCGAAGCCGATGAACCCGTTCGTTCGCTCCCCAATCCGTGCATACGCGGCCACGATGTCGTCGTCGGGTTGTTGCGTCAGGCCGTAACTCGGGAAGATCACCGGCGTGCCGCCGCACTTCTCAATCGCCGCCATTTGTATCGTGTAATTGTCGATATTGAACGCGGCACCAGGCTGGTCTTTCACGAACGCCCCCGCGACGAACCGACCGCCGCCGAGTTCGGATCGCGTCACTTCGAGGACTTCGCGTTTCGTGCGATCGTCGAGCAGGTTGCCGAACCCGGTATCCATGTTCACTGCTGGGATCAGCTTCGCCGCAGCCGTTCGCTGGATGTGTGCGCGAAAGCCGTCCCAGTCGATCGACCCATCGTCGTGAAACGGGAGCAGGATCGCCGAGATGCCTTCAATCGGGCGACGCGGTTTCAGCATTTCGTGCGGAACGATCATTCGCGTTGATTTCCTGTAAGAACCGAGGTAGGATGTCGATATAGGTGATAGGCATCTTCCGCGTCTCAGTTCGAGATCATCGTGCGACTTTGTTTAGCGATACTCGTGGCACTCACAAACGCGGCGGGACCGTGGTTGTGCTGTTGTGCGTTCGCCGCAACGGTCGTTCGCCCGATCCAAGCGACTCAGTTCGCGAACGTACCAGTCAGCAAAATCGCTGTGTGCCCGCACTGTCGCACGTCGAACGAGGATAAAAATCAAGCGCCGATTCAGAAGCCTGCCGAACCGGTTCGCCACTGTATGCCGGGTGTCACACCCGTCATTCCTGCGGACAATATCGAAGTCGATCACTTACCAGCGATGTCGTTTGCGATTTGGGAAACGACATCGATAACGCAGACGGTGAAATCGACTGCCTACGTTCACGTTCGACTGACACCGTTACTCACCACCGATGAACGGGTCCGTACGCATCACGTAATGACCTGTTAAAAAACTCGATCGATTGCTATCCGTTTCCGTTTAACATAATGTTGCGATAGATATTCTTCCGTTCCGACAACCGTTCTTTGCACTCTTTCACACAGGATCTCACTCAAATGATCGCAAAATTGCTCTTCACGTTGTTCGCCGCGGTTTCGGGCATCGGTGGCGTCTACATGTACAGTAACTCGCAGCCGAGCGATGCGACGTCCGCAAGCTCGGGCTGCTGCGCGGAACAGGCCCCCTGCTGCGACCCGCCCTCAGCTTGTTGCGGTTCGGCCGCTGCCGACTGCTGCGAAGTCAGCGCCGCTTGCTGCGAAACGAAATCGGCCTGCTGCACCAGCGAAAAGACCGCCGTCAAGGCGACCAAAAAGTCGTGCTGCGCCGACGACGATGCGGCTAAGTAACATCGTGTGAATCACACGCGGCGAGGCGGCCAATCGGCCGCCTCGTTCGTTTCCTACCGGGTCATTTCCGTTTCAGTTGATAGGCATCGCTGGCATTCGCACTGAATACTCGCGCGGCCTCGACTTCACCCTTTTCTGCGAGATACTTTGCCGCTGAGTAGTGGACGGTTGCGTACAAATCGCTGACGGGCCAGTTGCTGCCAAACACGAGCTTCTCTTCCCCGAACGCCGCCCAGACCGCATCGATGATGGGGCGGTAAAAATCGAGTGTATTCGCGAACGCGATATTTCCCTCTGGTTCGACTGCGACTCAATTGACACTACCTTGATCTTGCACGAAGCGTTGAAACCATTGAGGTGATTCATGTTCGGTTTGTTTCCTGCGAGTTGTCCACTTTCGACGAATGAAAAAGTTTGGGTGGAACGGCGGATGCGCTGGTTCGCCGATCAGTTCGGCATCGATCGGATGCGAAACACGCGCGTGATCTTACCGACGGATGAGTTCTTTCCGGATCCCTACGAAGCGGACGAAGCCAGCGCGAGAAAGTGCCTCGACCGCATGTGCGCGTACATGGGTATCGATCCCACCACGATCACGTTGGAAATACTGGAAGACGATCAGATGATCGGTGCCGTGGGTCTTTACGAAATGCGCGAGCGGTCGAATATCTGCATCGCCATGTCGCAACTCGGATACCCGGACCAGCTGATGTCGACGCTCGCGCACGAACTGGCCCACGAGTTGTTACTCAAAATCAAGCGCCTGTCACCCGATACGAGCGATCACGAACAAATGACCGACCTGCTTCCCGTGTTTCTCGGTTCGGGAATTTTCATCGCTAACGCTACGGTCGTTGTAACATCTGGTGAAATGGGAACATTGCACTTTTGGCACGAAACAAAGCACGGCTATCTCAATTCAATCACCTTGGGTTATGCGCTCGCATTGTTCGCATTCGTACGCGGCGAAAGACGGCCCGCGTGGGCGAAGTACCTCCGGACCGATGCCCTCGCAACATTCCGGCAGGGACTACGCTACCTCAACAATACCGGCGATTCGTTGTTTCACCCGGATACTATCGACAAAAAAGCGAAGACGCCGACGCCGAAAAGTGTGGCAATGAGTCTCTGTCACAATCGCCCGACGATTCGACTGTCCGCACTGCGAGACATCATCGAGTACCGAATGGAATCGATCGAACTGCTCCCGCTCGTCGAGCAATGTTTCAAGGATCCGGATTCCGATGTGCAATATGTAGCAGTAGCGGCACTGGCCGTATTCGGGGCGTCCGCCGAGCGAACGATACCCGTACTCATCCAAGCCGCGATGCAAGGTAGTGCCGAGGTTCGAGCCGCGGCCGCAGCGGCACTCGGGGACATCGGCACGTGTCCTTCGGAAGTCGTGTCTGCGTTGGGCGTTATACTCGGAGATTTGGAAGTGAA
>JAYSKW010000510.1:0-7999 GCA_043726085.1 Limnoglobus sp. | reverse complement strand
ACTCAGTGTCATCAGTACGATCATTGCAGGGAATCGCACGCCGACATCATCGGATGTTACCGTGACCACGTTCCCGATCTCGTCGCTCGGATCGAACTTAATCGGTATCAGTGCTGCGAATACCGGTTTCGTAGATGGCGTGAATGGCGACCAGGTCGGTACCGTGGCGATCCCGCTCGATGCGAAACTGACGCCGCTCGCGAACTTCAGCAACGGAAATTTCCAGTCGCGCGCCCACGGCCTCAACATCGGTAGTCCCGCACGCGATAAGGGCAACGCCGGTACGCTGACGAACGATCAACGCGGGGTCGGTTTCTTTCGTGGGATCGGGGTGAGCGCCGACGTCGGCGCATTGGAAGTGCAAGATCCGACAACGACGCAAATCACGTTCACAAGCCCGCCCGAAGGCGTTGCGTTTCCCGTCGTCGTTCAGGTGAACGATACACGGTTCCAGCCGACGGGAACCGTGCAGGTGTTCCTCGATGGCATCAGTGTCGGTTCGGGAACGCTCGATGCCATGGGGAACGCGACGATCAACGTCGCGGGGCAAACGCCCGGCATTAAAACGATCTCGTTCACTTACAGTGGCGATGCCGCCTATCGGCCCGCTTCGATTTCGACGACGATTACAATTTTGACGGCGACAACTACGACTACCTCCGTGACACCGAACCCTGCCGTCACGAACCAGCCCGTCACGTTTCAATCGAGGGTGACATCGTCTACCGGGGCAATTCCAGCGGGTACGGTGACATTTTTCATCAACGCCGTTCTTTTCGGTGCGCCAGTCACGCTCGATGCCACTGGCACTGCGGTACTACCCGTTCCAGCGGGTTTTGCAGTTGGCAGTTACAACGTGAATTCGACTTATAGCGGTGACCCGACTTTCAATGCTTCGCCGTCGTCGTCCATCGTGACGCTCGTCGTTGCGAATCCTCCGCTCGCCACCACTACAACCGCCAGTGCAGCCCCGAACCCCGCGTTCCCGCTTCAGCCGCTGACGCTCTCTGCGAATCTGGCGTCGAGCAACGCATTGCCCGCTGGCAGCACGGTGTCGTTTACCATTAACGGCAGTAACGTCGGTTCGGCACTCACCGATGCATCGGGGAATGCTTCGTTCCCGGTGCCTGCGGGCCTCGCTGTGGGCACGTACTCCGTCGCGGCGAGTTATGCGGGCAGTTCGGGTTTTCTCTCGTCGAGTTCTGCGCCAGTTTCGCTCGTAGTCAATCCCTCGCCGACGGCTACGACGGTGGCTTTTGCACCGGCCAGCCCAGCCGCGAACGCGCCGATCACCCTGTCCGCCAACGTCACCGCGACATTCGGCACGCCGACGGGTTCCGTCGATTTCCTCGTCGATGGCACGGTCGTGGGCAGTGGCACGCTCGATGCAGCCGGCAACGCGACGTTTGTACTTTCGGCAGGATTAACAGCGGGGCCTCACAACCTCACCGCGTCTTACACCGGCGCGGCTTCATCCATTTCTTCCGGATCGATCACGCAGTCGATCACCGTGCTCGGTGTGCCAACCGCTACCACGCTTGCCGTGTCGCCAAACCCCGTGTTCGCGACCGATCCACTCGTTCTCACCGCCAATGTCGCCAGTTGGGTTTCAGGTACCATTACGGGAAGCGTGACGTTCACTGCGAATGGTATCAACGTCGGTGCGGCAACGCTCGACGCGAGCGGTAACGCAACGCTGACTTTGTCCGCAGGCCTGAGCATCGGGAGCGGAACGTACTCGATCGCAGCGAATTTCGGTGGCGACAGCCAATTTTCCGGCTCGACTTCGACAAGCGTTACCCTTCGCGTCAGTGCCGTTCCCACACGAACGCAACTCGTCGCGACGCCCGTCCGTGCGACATTCGGCAACGCAGTCACCCTCACAGCGAGTGTCGCATTCGCACCGGGAACATCGCCGCAAACGGCCGGTGTCAATCCGGCGATTTTGAACGGCACCGTGAATTTCTTCGTTGGAGCTGCGACGCTCGGGATGACCACCCGACCACTTAGAATGCTCGGCACCGCACCCGTCGTCAACGGCATCGCGACACTGACGACCTCAACGATATTTGTCGGCGACAATGTTGTAATTGCTTCGTTCGTACCCGCATCGGGCGATTTAACGTCGAGCAACGGTACAGCTTCGGTCCGAATCGATCCCGTCGCGATACCGATTCGCGAAGTCTTTGCAGTTGGTTCCGGTTTCTGGGGTGGTCAGAGCGTCGTCAACGTCTACGATGCGAACGGCACACAAATCAAGCAGTTCGTGCCATTCGGTGCGAGTTTCACCTGTGGCGTCGTGGTGGCGACCGCCGATGTTACGGGCGATGGCGTAGAAGATATCATCGTCGGCACGGCGTTCGGCGGTGGGCCGCACGTCAAAATCTTCGATGGTGTCACTTTTGCACTCCTCAGCGAATTCTTCGCGTACGATCCGGGTTTCCGTGGCGGCATCACCCTGGCGGCAGGCGACCTCAACGGCGATGGGATTGCCGAAATTGCGACCGGTGCCGGCCCCGGCGGCGGCCCACAAGTCAACGTCTATTCGTACGCCAACGGTAGCGTCACGACGCTTTCGAGCTTCTTCGCCTACGACCCGAATCTGCGGGGCGGTGCGAGTGTCGCAATCAGCAGCGGCTTGCTCGTCACGGGGGCCGGCTTCGGCGGCGGCCCGCAAGTTCGCGTTTTCCAAGGGTTGGCGCTTACTGAAGTCGGCAGTTTCTTCGCGTTCGATTCGACCACCCGCGTCGGCGTCAACATCGCGATTTCCGAATCCGGTTTGAACAGCCCGCTCTCGATCATCGCCAGCACGCCCGCCGGTCGCGGCACGCCGCTCGTGCAAACCTTCACCGCCAACGGCACACCACTCGCCTCCAGTCTCGCGTTCGAGTCCAGCTTCGATGGCGGCGTCACCACAACCAGCGTGAGGCTTCCAAACGGCTCCGTCCGCACCGTCTTCGGCAGCGGCTTCGGCGGCGCACCGCGAGTTCGCGTCATCGATTCAACTGGCGCAACGATCGCCGATTTCTATGCCTTCGACGAAAACTCCCGCGGCGGCGTGTTCGTCGGGTAACCGCGAATTGTTCCCCAATTAGCCGCGCCGCGCAGGCTCTGCATAGCGAAGCGCGTGGGCACGATGTATCTAATAACAATGCGATTTTCACGAGAGTTCACGCCCCGCGCTTCGATGTCGTGTCACCCTTATGCCGCCTCGATGTTCGTCGGATCCCGTTGAAACTCAGAGGCCGTCTGGGACACAGCGGCTCCTTCGGCTTGTCGCGCTTCCTCTTCCAACTCCCTCGCAAACTGAAGATCGCGTTCCTCGGCGCTCATCCCCACGGTTGGCGTCGGCGCGGGAGTCGATGTAGTCCATTTTGCCCGCGAAATTCGATAGCGGATGAGCTTCTCGGCGGCATGAATGCTCACAACGGCCTCGTCGGCGCGAAGCTGTTTTCGCAATGCCAACACCGACTCGGCGGCCGCTTCGTCGACAAACTGTTTCTCGAACTTGCCGAACCATTCCTGCCACTCGTTCGCGTAAACGCGCGGCCACTTCTTCACCGTCTCCACTTTCCGTTGCAGTGCGGTGGCAATCGTTTCCCACGACGACCCCGCCGCTTTCATTTCCGCCGCTCGTTCGCACAATCGCGCTTTCCGCACAGATGTCGCCATGATGACTCCCTCCCAAATGAGTTGACAGATGAACACTCCATTGCAAAATACAAGTTGGCAAGTGTTCAGTATCATATTTCGGGTCCGCATCATTCCACGCGGCGAAACGAATCCAGAATAGTACCATCCACACGATTTCCCAGAGTCAATAAGTTTTAGACGATTTGACGTAAGTTGGAATTCACAACGTGCACGGAGTGACCGAAAAATGTCTCATCCGGTCGATTTTATGTCGCCTTCGGTCGATTTCGTGTCGGGTCCGGTCGATTTTTTGTCACTTCCGGTCGATTTTAGGTCGGTACTTTCGGCGAATGCGTTAATGATGACACTCAGCGCAAACCATCACAGGATTAAAGGATACGGCAAAACTGCCCCGAACAGATCGGCGATTTGCGATCGAAAAGTGGCATTTTGAGACGCAAAAACACCCGAAAAACCGGTTTTGGATCGTCCGCAATTGTGACTTACGTCGATTTTTTTCCTGCGAAACTTCGCCTTTCGGTCGCCTTAAGATTGCGTTATCAGGCTCTCAATCTTTGGAGGGCGAATTGTGTTTCGATATTTCTCACTCGCGGTTTTGTTGATTGCATTTGCGAATCCGGCTCGCGCGCAGGTGCCGTTGCGGCTGAAATGGCAAACGGGGCAGGTGCAGACGTATGCGGTCGAACATACGACGACGATTACCGAGACGATTCCGCTTCAAAAGAACGAAAAGCCGACAACGACAACAACGACGACGACGCTGAACATCACGCGGAAATGGACCGCAAAAGCCGTTGCCGACGATGTGGCCACTCTTGAGATGTCGATCAGCGCGATCCGACAAGAAGTGACGAAACCCATTATCGGTACCGATGGCAAACCGGCGAACGATACGCTCGTGCTGGATTCCGCTACACCAGAAGGCGCAAAGCAGGTGGCGGAGTTCTTGAACAGGCCGATCTTGACCGCCAGCGTGAATGCCTTCGGCAGCGTGGCGAACATCAAAGCGACAACGAGCGAACAGGCGGTAGCACGGCTTCAAGCGGAACTACCGTTCCGCGTGTTGCTCCCGCAAAACGCCCCCGCCGCGAACGCAACCTGGGACCGTACATTCGCAATCAAACTCGATCCGCCAGTCGGTACGGGAGAGAGTTTCGACGCGAAACAAACTTACATTTTCAAAGGAATTATCGGGGATCGCGCAACAATTGGCGTCGCAACAACACTCGTGGCTGCGCCGAAAGACCCGTCGGAGTTACAGCCACTGTTGCCGTGGCTTTGGGAAGGCGACGTGGTTATCGATGCAAAAGCCGGGCGATACCTCGGCGCAAAACTGACTGCCAAGAAAGAGCTTACGAACCACGCGGGCAACGGTACGAAGTTCGTATTTGCCAGTGAATACGTCGAAACTGCACTCGAAAACGAGTGATCGGCGCGCAATCCGAGTGGTAAGCCTTGCCGTTTGGTGGGCCGTTTGCTTCAAAGAAGACACGACTTCCCCTTGAAACCGGTGAGACCCACCGTAATATAGTGGATGCAAGTAGACCAATTGCGGGTGTAACTCAGTGGTAGAGTACCTCGTTGCCAACGAGGTTGTCGTGGGTTCAAATCCCATCACCCGCTCTCAACGCTACCGGTGATAACGGAGCGTTCGGCATTCTGGAGCCGAGAAGTCGTAGGTTGGCGGACTTCCACGCCTGACCCGCGAATATTCTCGGCTCCTCGCGTTTTTTTACCGACTGGTCCGCAGAGCAAAATTGGGAGCCACTGATGGCCGCCGAAAACGAGCCGGAATCCGAAACGACCACCTCGCACTCGTTGACCGCGCCCGACGCGATCGCAACGAAGTTGCCACAAACCGTCGAGATTCGCGACGCGGGGCCGTGCAAAAAGCACGTCAAGGTGACCGTGGATCGTGCGGCCATCGATGCCCGCCTCGACGAAAAATACTCGGACCTGATGTTCAGCACACAATCGACAGTGCGCGGTTTCCGCCCGAAAAAAGCCCCACGTAAGATCATTGAGCGTCGGTATAAGAAAGATGTCCTCGTCGACATCAAGACCGAAGTGCTGATGGCGAGCCTCGAACAACTCGCCGACGAGCAATCGATCTCGCCACTCGCGCCACCGGAACTCGACCCGGCAACGATTTTCATCCCCGAAGAGGGGCCGTTCGTCTATGAGTTCAACATCGAGGTTCGCCCCGAGTTCGATCTGCCGCCATACAAGGGGCTGAAACTCCGCAAGCCGATGTACACGTTCACCGATGCAGATGTGGCAAAGCAAACGCGGAAAATGCTTGAGCCGATGGGCCAAATCGTTCCGAAGGTTGGAGCGAACGGTGCTGAGGCAACGGTGGCGACAGACGATATTATTACCGCAGAAGTGGTCATCGAGCATAACGGGGTCATTGTTAACACGATCTCTGAGGTCCGCGTGAAAGTCGAACCGCGTTTGGCAATGGCCGACGGTATCGCCGAGGGATTTGCGAAGAAGCTTTCCGGTGCCAAGGTCGGCGACCAACGCACGGTCGATATGGTGATTTCGCAGGAAGTGAATAACGCATCGCTTCGCGGAAAGACTTTTCAGGCGTCGTTCAAAGTCAAAGACATCAAGACGATCAAGCAGCCAGAGATCGATGAGACGCTGTTGTCGCAGTTCGGGTTGAAAGCGAAGGAACAACTCGATGAGTTCGTTCGCGTTCGCCTCGATCAACAGCTCGTGAATACGCAACGCCAAGTGGCCCGCGAAGGTGTGATCGGTCATTTGTCGCAAGCCGCAAAGGTGACGCTGCCACCCGATATGCTCAAGCGTCAAGCTCGCAAAAGCATGAATCAGAAGGTCATCGAGATGCGGGCGAACGGCGTCAGCGAAGACCAGATCAAGGGTCGCCTCCGCGTCCTCGAAATGGATTCGCTAAACAGCACCGCAGCCTTGTTGCAAGAGCGATTCGTTCTGCAAAAGATCGCCGAACTCGAGAAGATCGAGATCGAAGACGAAGACATCGAGAACGAAATCGCTGAAATCGCCGACCGCGAAGGCGAGTCGTACCGTAAGGTGCGTGCCCGCATGGAAAAAGAAGACCTGATCGAATCGCTGGCTACGGAACTGCTCGAACGCAAAGCCCTCGACTTCGTGATGGCGTCGGCGGAATTTGAAGAATACACCTTGGTTCTCAGCGATCGCGCGGAAGAAGAGATCGCGACGTCGTCGGTGCCCGTGTTGACCGCTGGCCAAGAAGCGGCCGAGACGCCGACAGAAACGCCATCGGAAACCCCTGCTAGTAGTTGACCGCTTGCGTACAGTATAAAGAGACGCAAAGATTCAGGATCGGGGGGCGTCAGGCCCCCCGTTTCCGTTGAGTAACGACCGACCCCACCGCGACGTGTGGCCGTCCGCCCTATCCGAAGAAAGGCAATCGCAAAATGATGTCTCCAACCGAACCGATGGCAATGGCAATGGCCGGACTGATGGAGCCGCAAAACCAGCGCGGTGCCTACTCTCGCCAACGCACGCTCACGCTCAGCGACTTGCTCCTCGAAAACCGCATTTTGTTCATCGGTAGCTCGCCGGAAACCGGTGGCAGCCCCGTGATTACCGACTTCCTCGCGAATTACACGATCCAAAAGCTCTTGTATCTCGTCACCGAGAACAAGTCCGCCGACATTCACATGTACATCAACAGCCCCGGTGGCTCAGTGTCGGCCACGCTCGCGATTTACGATACGATGCAGTTCGTCGAATGTTCGATTCACACGTACTGCATGGGCTTAGCCGCGAGTGGGGCCGCGCTGTTGCTCGCCGCTGGCACGAAAGGTAAACGCTACGCGCTGCCGAACTCGAAGGTGATGATCCACCAGCCGTACGGTCAGGTCGGCGGCCAGGTCTCGGACATCGAGATTCAGGCCACGGAATTGATGAAGGAACGCGATCGGTTGAATCAGATCATGGCGAATCACACGGGTCAGCCGATTGCAGTGATCGAAAAAGAATCCGACCGCGACCGGTACTTCTCGTCCTTCGAGGCGAAAGAATTCGGCCTCGTCGACGATGTCTTGACGAAGCCAGTCGTCACGGAATCGAAGCGATAACGGTTGTACCGACCGCGCCGGTTAGCGAACGCAAACGGAACGCGCCCACGGGGACCACCCGCCGGCGACAATACACAAACATCCACCCATACCAACTTCATTCCCACTCGGGCGCACCGCCGATGATAATCGTGCAGCGATTCGCCCTGAGTGTCATACTCGCGAGGACGACATGCCGCTGATTCCGATGGTGATCGATAGCAAAGGCCGCGAACAGCAAGCCTATGACATTTACAGCCGTCTCCTCAAAGACC
>JAYSKW010000509.1:0-9848 GCA_043726085.1 Limnoglobus sp. | reverse complement strand
GTCGGCAAGGTGCCCGACGATCTGGTCTGGACCTTCGAGAAGGAAAAAGTCACGGCCTGCCGCAAAGCGGAATCCGAGAAAGTGATCTTGAAATACGCGTTCGCTGCCGACTCTGGGAAGGATCCGAAGGAGATCAGCCTCACCGCCGAACATGGCGAGAGGAAGTGGGTGCAGCATGGCATCTACAAGCTCGATGGGGATCGATTGACAATCTGCCTCGGTGTGGCGATGGGTGATGCGGCGGTCAACGAGAGCAAGCGGTCGACGGAATACAAAGCCGGCCCGGACACATGTCTCGTTGTCCTGAAAAGAAGCGAGAAGTAGCCTCTCCGCGAGCCGTCAGCGAAGCCGCGTTTTCCGCTCGCATTATCAAAGATTACACCGAAACTCACGCCAACGCCGATGCCACTTCGCATCAACAACCACGCCGACAATCGCAACACCGTTGCCGCGCAGCCTTTTCCCCGCCGCGTTTTGTTCGGCTGCACCTTGCCACCTGTCTTCTTGAATTCGTGAAGCGGACCAGGCTGGCGCTGCGGGCTGGCAGGAGACGTTTCTGCCGCGGTGTGCATTTTCGCGGGTTCCCCTCGTTCGTGCGTCGGCTATCAAAACCGTACGGTGCAAACGGGATCGATTTTCCCGATTCTTGGCGAGCGGCATTGGGCGTAAGCCCACTGATCCAGCCACAGTCATGGGCAATGCAAATGGATGGAGATTGTCTCCTCGAAATTGCCTTGTCAGCGACGCAGGAAGAATCAGGGGAGTGACCTCCCCCCGCTCGCCTATTTATCGCTGGTTAGAGGACGAAATTCGTGAAAGAACGTCTGAACTGGATCATGCAAATCTGGCTGCCGTTGCCGGTTTGGAAGCGGCTCGATGCGGCGGTGATTCTCATCGGGTTGTACACGGTTTTGGTAAATGCCATCGTCGTGGCGCAGAAACTGGAACTGCCTCGGTGGTTGGGGGAAATCTCGCTACTGAACGGCATTTTGCTCGGGGTACTGCTCGGTTTCCGCAACCGCGAGGCCTACGACCGCTGGTGGGAAGCTCGCAAACTCTGGGGCCAGCTCATCAACGATTCGCGCAGTTTGTGTCTCAAAGTCGCGGCACTGCCGCTCGAAGCGAACGAGTCGCGACTGCGCTTCCAACGGTCTATCGTCGGCTACGCATTCGCGCTGAAGTTCCACCTTCGCGGCAGTGACACGCTCTCCAACGTGCCCGGCTACGAAGGCGAAACCGCAACGCCGAAACACGCCCCGGTTTATATCCTTCAGCAACTCCACGTCATCGTGCGACACTGGCGCACAACGGAGCAGATTCACGATGCGGACCTGTTGTTGCTCGATCCGCATTTACGCGGGTTCGCCGATATCTGCGGTGCCTGCGAGCGCATCCTTTCGTCACCAGTGCCGATGTCGTATCGCGCACTCCTCCGCCACGGTACGCTGTTCTATTTGCTGTCCGCACCGTGGTTCCTCACGGGCGAATATGGCTTCGGGGCGGTTGCCGTCGTCTGTCTGCTCGGGTACTTTTTGCTCGGCGTCGAATTCACGGCCGAGGACGTGGAGGAGCCGTTCGGCAAAGACGGCGACGACCTCGAACTCACCGGGTTTTGCCGCACGATCCGGGAATCGGTCGAGGAGATATTCGACCGAAAGCCGGAAATGGCAACGCGATAATCCGTCGCTTCGCAGATCGAACTTGCACGAAATTGGCGTTTCGATTTACACTCAGTCGTATGGCCTGGGAGTGGCCTGGGAGGGCGACCGTGTACTTTCATTCGCAGACGTTCGTTTACCTGTTTCTGGCGATCGTCCTGATCGGCTATCACGCATTGCCACAGCTGCTGATAGGCAACGCGCGGAGCTTGCGAACGACGGCGCAGAATGCCTTTTTGTTCGCGGCGAGCGTGTACTTTTACACGTGGGGCGAGACTGGATTCGTGCTGGTGTTGCTCGGATCGCTGGTAGCAAACTACGCTTTCGCGAACGCGATTGCGCGCAATCAGGACGCGAAGCGCAGTGGCAAACGATGGCTGATTGCGGCCATCGCTTTCGATCTCGGACTGCTCGTCTACTTCAAATACACGGGGTTTCTTGCTGCGAATCTGTCGTGGCCGATCGCGGAAATTCACCTGCCGATCGGCATCTCGTTCTTCACGTTCCAGGCGATCAGCTACGTCGCCGACGTCTACCGTCGCGAAGTACCCGCACAACGAAATTTCCTCCGCTTCGGGCTGTACGTGTTCCTGTTTCCGCATCTGATCGCGGGGCCGATCGTGCGGTACCGGGACATTGCCAGTCAACTGTCATCACGCTGTGTCACACTCGATTCGTTCGCCGAAGGCGTTCGCCGTCTAATCTTCGGTCTCGCGAAGAAAGTGTTGATCGCCGATACGCTCGCCGTGGTCGCCGATCATCTGTTTCGCTTACCGGCATCGGACCTCACCGCATCGGCGGCGTGGCTCGGCATGGCGTGCTATGCGCTACAGATCTACTTCGATTTCTCCGGCTACTCGGACATGGCCATCGGCCTCGGGAAGATGCTCGGCTTCGACTTCCTCGAAAATTTCAACTACCCCTACTCCGCTGCAAGCGTCACGGAGTTCTGGCGGCGCTGGCATATTTCGCTGTCGAGTTGGTTCCGCGACTACGTCTACGTCCCGCTCGGCGGCAACCGCGGCGGTAAGACGTACCGCAACTTGCTCATTGTTTTCGTACTCTGCGGCATCTGGCACGGCGCGAACTGGACGTACCTCATTTGGGGCGTGCTGCACGGTGTGCTACTCATCATCGAACGACTCGGCCTCGGCACGCTACTTCTGAAACTCCCACGCCCGTTGCGGCACGTGTATACGCTCGTCGTCGTCACGATCGGTTGGACGTTCTTCCGTGCGCAAACCCCGGCGCAGGCAGTCGCGATCATCGGAGCGATGTTCGGCTTCGCGGAAGGCACGTACACCGCGGCGGACCTCGTCAAAAATTCCACAATCGTCGCGCTCGTCGTCGGTGCGATTGCAGCACTACCGGTGCATTTGTTAATAGCGCTGTGGCACAATTGCGGTTGGGGCATCGAAGCGGTGGGACAGTTGTTGAAGGTCGCCGCGTTGGCGGGAATCATGCTGGTGGTGGCGTCGTGGCTTGCGGGTAATACCTATTCCGCATTCATTTACTTCCGGTTTTGAAGCATGAAACGCATCGCGAATGTGGCCACGATTCTGCTATTCGCTGCGGGACTCCTCGCGCAAGCGTACGGGTTCCTGTTCCGCGAAGCCGAGTGGCCCGCGACCGAGAAGCGACCGCAGAACGCACCGCCACCGCTGATACTCAAACGCTGGGCGTTTCAAGTGTTCCCGTTCATGTTCGATGCGTACTTCAACGACCGCGTCGGCTATCGAACCGAACTCCTCGACATCAAGCGAGACATCACCTACGGCATCTTTGGCGAAACGACGTCGAATATCGTCTGGGTCGGCAAGAACGGCTGGCTGTACCTCGATAATGTGGGAACGTCGCCGCGCTCACAAAGCCCGGATGGCACGCTCGAGCCGAACGTGGAAGCGTGGGCAAGCGTACTCGAAAAACGCCGCGATTGGCTCGCGAAACGCGGCATCGTTTACATCGTCTACATTGCACGCGAAAAGTCGATCATCTATCCCGAACACTTACCCGATTCGCTACAGAGGCACCCGCCGGCCGACCTCGTTCCCAGTTTCCTTGCACGATTGAAGCAAGCGAACGTACGCGCAGTCGACCCGTATTTACAGTTGATCGCGGCGAAGTCGACTGCAATACACCCCCTGTATTTTGTGAACGATTCCCACTGGAGTGGCACTGGTATGTCAGTCGGGTATCGGCCACTCGCGGATGAACTCGAACTCGCCGTACCGGGCTATCGTGCGAAGCCCGATACGGCTTTCAATTTCCTGCCGTACGTACGAATGGAAGCCGATTTGACAACGGCACTCGGGCTAAAACCCGGAGACAAGACCGAGTCAACCGTCCACTGCGGCGAGCCGAATAATCCATCGATGGAAGTACCGGACGACGATGTCGCGGCGCTACTGCTCTCGGGTGGGAAACCGCTCGCTCACCTGCCGACGCGACGAACCGTCTGCCCGACTGCAACGCCGCGTGGCGTGATGCTGCACGATTCGTTCGGTGCCGATTTCCGCCGAATGTTCGCTTCCGATTTTCAGCGGCTGACTGCCGTCGGAACCTACGGCTTTCCCACGGCGTTGATTGAAGTCGAGAAGCCACACGTGGTGATTCAACTATTCGTCGATCGCATACTGCGAG
Source organism: Limnoglobus sp. (assembly GCA_043726085.1). Lineage (GTDB taxonomy): Bacteria > Planctomycetota > Planctomycetia > Gemmatales > Gemmataceae > Limnoglobus. The sequence continues at coordinate 5,550 of JAYSKW010000509.1, read as the reverse complement.
TCGTTCCCGCATCCAACCCACCGCAACTGCAACCGTAGTTAAATCCGCACGATTTCCGGCGTGGGCAGCACTGTCAGTGCGGTGTCACCGACAAACAGACTCCCCGCGTTCGGCGATGCTTTCCGCATCTCCGCGGGCATCCCTTCGGTACATGTTGTTAGTACGAGTTTGATCTTCCCCTTCACGTTCACTAGAAGCGGACACGTGACGCGCGGGGAACCGGGCGTCGTCCATTCTTCGATCGGTTTGCCCGTATCTAACCGATAGCGAATCGCTTTGCCCGCGCCGCCGCGATGCGGGTTGTAGAACGCGACGATGGCGGTGCCGTCGCCGCAATCGCACATGCCATCGGGGAAGGCGTCTTCGTGTCGCAAGTCGATTGCGGTGCCATCGGATGTGAGTGCGCGCGCTTGCAAATCGAAACGATACTTCGCGACGGTTTTCGTCGGCGTGTCGATGTCGAACAGCGTCGTGCCACCGTCGGCGAACAGTTTCCCATTCGAGCAGGTTTGCCCATCCGCCAAGATTGACAGCCGGTTGTCAGCGAGTGTGAACAGGTACAGATGTGCAATTTTATCCTGAAATTGCACATCTTTCGTTCCGAAGACGATCGCTTTGCCACCGGGGACGATCTCGCCATCGTTGATGATCGTACGCGGATCGGTGTCGGGGATCTTCGCGAACGGCGTCCAGTTTCCGGTCTTGACGTTCAACGTGCCGATGGCTTTTTCCATGCCGACGAACAGCGTGTCGGGCACGTCGGTCGGGAACGCGAACCCCACGCGTGCCGGCATCGCGTAGCGTCGGCGTTCGCCACCCTCCCAATACGCAACGTGGATCGCTCCACTCGTCGCTGCGGCTGCCGTCTGAATGTTCACCCACACCAACGCCACGCGACCACCGATGACGAACGAACGCGGCCCTTCCGGCAGGAACGTATCGGCTTCGGTCTCCGGCGCAATCAGTACGCGGGCTTCGGAACTCGGCATCGAACTCATGGCACCCCCTCAACAATGTTAGTCCGCAATGTACTCTGAATGAGTGACCGCGAACACCATCGACGAAAAGAGATCGCCTCATGATTTCCGGCAAAACCGCACTCGTTACGGGAAGTAGTCAGGGCATCGGCCTCGCGGTCGGTCGTGCCTTTGCCAGTCATGGTGCGCGGGTGGCGTTCACGTCCGAGTGGCCCGCTGCCCGCTTCCCCGAGCCACTGCCACCGGGATGTCACTACATCTGTGCGGACCTCACGAAAGACGGCGAACCGGAGCGTCTGGTGGCCGAGGCGTGGGCTGCGTTGGGCAGCATCGACGTGCTCGTCAACAACGTCGGAACCTACCGCGAACCGGCATTCCTCGACCTGACGCGGGACCATTTCGATGCGATATTCCGGCTCAATGTCTGGTCGGCGATTGCCGTTACGAAAGGGGTGGTGAAGCGGGCCGTGGCGGCGAAACGGGGCGGGCGAATTCTGTTTACAACCTCGTTGAATGGCACGCGATCCGAACCGTTGCACACGCTGTACGATGCGAGCAAAGGCGCGATCAACGCCCTGACGCGGCAACTCGCAATCGAACTGGCCCCGTTGGGTTTTACGACGGCCGCGATTGCGCCGGGATTGGTCGAAACGCCACTGACGGATTTCGGTTTGAAGTCCGACCCTGTTGCGCGGCAAGCGATACTCGATCAGATTCCGATTCGCAAAATCGCGACCGTGGACGACCTCGCTGGCTGGTACGTCTTCCTCGCTTCGGATGCGGCCTCGTATGCCACGGGAACGATCGTCAACGTCGATGGCGGCCTCGACGCTCAACAGATGCCGAGCCGCCCGGTGACGGCGGCCGAACGACACAACTAACGCGGCCGGGGCGGTTGGTCGCGTGGGCCACCGCGATCCTCGAACCGCGGCGGCGGTTGTGGCATTTGGACATCCTCGGCACGCTTGCGATACTTCTTTGCATCGGCGGCTTGCCCCTCGTTCTTAGCACTCTCTTCCAGGCGCAAATACAGCAGTTTAAAGTGCATCGCGATGCGGTTGACGGGGAATGCCGTCTGCGGGCGAAGTTCCTCCGCATAGCCGTACGCGACGTGCAACCGACGCACGCGATCCGCGTATGCGGGATCGGTGGGCGATGGCAACGGTGCCCACGACGCACTCGCGATGTACTCGCGTTGGAGTTCGGGCGCGTTTGGATTTTGCAGCAACAAGGCATCGACGATCGCCGTCGATCGTTTGTAGGCAATTGCCGATTTCTCCTGGTTTTGCAGTTGCAAATTCATCTCTCCCACGCGACGGTACGCCGCCGCCGCATCGAGTTGCATCTTGGGGTTCGTCGAATTTTGTTCCGCGAATTTATCGTAAAATCCGAGCACGACTTCGAGGAGTGCCGACCGGTTCCCCGCCTCACGTGTCATGATCTCTTTTGGAATTTGCATCCCACGGTTCGGGCCAGGGCCACCGCGTTCGTCAGGCCCACGACCTTCTGGTCCGCCCGGTCCACCGGGTCCACCGGGTCCGCCGGGTCTTAAAAACGGTGGCTCGCTGTTTCCAACCGTGTCGAACAGCTTTTCGAGTGTTGCTAACGACAAATCCAGACTCGCCGAGAGTTTGCCGTTCGCGTCTTCGGCGTCTTTGCGAAGCTGCGATTCTTTCGAGAGAGCGTCATTTGTTCTGGCGTAACTGATCCAGCCAAATGCCGCAGAAATAACTAACGCGGCCAGTGTCACGAGCGACAGCGCCGCAATCACCGGGTTGCGTCGGCAGCTTCGATACAGGCGATCCGACGCCGAACTGCGCCGCGCGCGAATCGGCAGATCGTCGACGAACGCATCGAGGTCATCCGCCATTTCGCCCGCCGTCTGATAGCGCCGATTCGGTTCGCGCGCGATCGCTTTCAAGATGATCGTCTCGAGGTCTCTCGGTACTTTCGGCGCGATCGTTCGCGGTGTCGCCGGGTCGCTTTCGGTAATTGCCCGAATCAGCGCCGCCGGGGTCGACTCGGCGTACGGTAGTTCCCCCGTTACCAGTTCGTAAAGCGTCATGCCCAAACCGTAGACATCGGTACGGCGGTCGGCGTGGCCGTTCAGGCTCTCCGGTGCCATGTATTGCACGGTGCCTAACAGGTCGCCGGTGGCGGTCAACGTCTCGCGATCGATCAGTTTCGCGAGGCCGAAGTCGGCCACCCAGACATTCCCACGCGGGTCGAGCAACAGGTTGCCGGGCTTCACGTCGCGGTGCAAAATGCCTTGTTCGTTAGCATATTCGATGGCGTTCGCGGCATCGGAGATCAACCGTGCGATCGTTCGCCATTGCCCCTTTTGCAAGATCGGCGAATCGCCGGTTACCGGTGTCTGCCAACTGTGTATCACGTCGTTTAGGCCGCACCCGCTGATGTACTGCATCACGAAGTACGGCGTGCCGTTCGCTTCGCCTACGCCGAAAACAGGCACGATGTTCGTGTGGTGCAATCGCGCCGCCGCGTGGGCTTCGCGGAGGAACCTCTCGCGCTTTCCCGTATCGCGCCGCGCCGCGGGCGGTAACACTTTTAAGGCGACGCGCCGGCCGAGCGATTGTTGCACCGCCTCGTAGACGATGCCCATTCCGCCACGGCCGAGTTCGCGCAAAATGGAAAAATCGCCGAGCTGCGTCGGCAGCGGTTCGATGGGGCCATCGAGACCCTCGTGAGCATCGACCGAGTGCCGGTAGCGCTTCAACATTTCCATCTGCGCGACGGCCGGCAGCAGTTCGCGTAAATCGTCCGCAAGCTCCGGATGGCGCGTGGCGTACTCGGTAATCGACGGCGTTTCCCCGCGACGATAACGGTCGGCAAACTCCTCGGCCAGCAGGTCGAGCGGGTCGCGATCGCGGTCGACGAAGGCGAGCGTATTGGCGTTCATGGGGTGTCGCTTTCCAGGCTTTCCAGTAGTTGCTTGAGGCGCGCCAACGCTCGCACGTACCGCTTGCTCGCCGCTGCCGGTTGGATGTCGAGAATCGTTGCCGTCTCGCCGTTCGTGAGTTCTTCAAAGTGCCGTAGCGCCAGGATTTCGCGGTCGAGGGGATCGAGATCTTCGAGCGCCGATTCGAGTTTCGCGGCCTGTTCGTGCCGCTGCGCGACACCGCTCGGCGAGCTGAATCGCCCGACGAGCCAATCGGCCATACACGCAGAAGTCGCGCCGCCGGGCACCGGGCGAGCGAGTGGAATTTCCTGCCGGGCGTCACGCTTCTTTGCGGCCAAATGTTCGCGGTGAACGTCCGCCAATCGCTGCGCCACGACTAGCCGCAGCCAGCCGAAAAACGATTGATCGACCTTATCGAAGAAGTGCGGAAAGCGTTTCAGGGCATCGATGTATGCTTCCTGCAAAACGTCCGACGGAGCCACGCGGCCATTCAATCGCCGGTCGAGGCGGATCTGCACCATCCGCCGCAACTTCGCGCGATAGTGGTCGAACAGCGGCGCGAGTGCCGCCTCATCGCCCGCTTGCAATTTCGACAACAACTCCGCCTCGGTCATATTTCACCCCAAGGACATTAAACCCGATTTGCGTACGACTGACGACAATTCGTAGCCATATCCTCATAAAAAGTGAATGACCTTCCGCACAACCTCACGGGATGACTGATGACACTGGCGATACGCTGTCGGGACTTGATCAAAACCTATCCGGGAAAGCCGCCAGCTGAAGCGGTGCGGGGGGTGGATATCGATGTGGCGGTCGGCGAATGTTTCGGGTTGCTCGGGCCGAACGGTGCGGGGAAAACGACGACGCTCGAGATCGTCGAAGGGCTGCTCGATGCGACTTCGGGCGATGTCGAAGTGCTCGGATTGAAGTGGAAAACCGATGCGACGGCGATCCGTTCGCGGATCGGTATCTCGCTGCAAGAAACGAAACTCGCGGACAAATTGACCGTTCGCGAAACGGTCGTGTTGTTCCGTTCGTTTTACCCGTCGGGCCGCACGCCGGACTCGGCAATTGCTGCAGTTTCGCTCGAAGAGAAGGCGAATAGCTACGTGGTGAAGTTATCCGGCGGGCAGCGACAACGGCTGGCGGTGGCGTGTGCGCTCGTCGGCGAGCCGGAATTATTGTTCCTCGACGAGCCGACGACGGGCCTGGACCCGCAATCGCGGCGACAGCTTTGGGACGTGATTCGCGAGTTCAAAAACACCGGCCGCACCGTCGTGTTGACGACGCACTATATGGACGAAGCCGAGCGATTGTGCGACCGCGTCGCGGTCATCGACCAAGGCAAAGTCATTTCACTCGGTACGCCGGCGGAACTGATTAATCGCCTCGGTGGCGAGCACGTTCTCGAATTTGCGGTGCCAGAAGCGGATCGTACGAAGCTCAGTTTGGAGTCGTTGAAGCGACTGCCTTCGGTGTCGAACGCGATCGAGCAAGCGGGTGAGTTTGTGCTGACATTATCCGAACCGCACGTCACGATTCCCGCGCTTATGGACCACTTGCGTAGCATCCCGGTTCGCCTCGCCAAACTGACGACGCGCTCGGCCACACTCGAAGATGTCTTCGTCACACTCACGGGCCGTCACCTCC
>JAYSKW010000508.1:0-4808 GCA_043726085.1 Limnoglobus sp. | reverse complement strand
GAATGGCAACACGTTCAACAACCCCGCCGCGAACTATTATCGGATTGCAAAAGATCCGATGTCGCTCGCCGAGGGTACCGCGCAGCTGTTCATGGGCGTGCGAATGCAGTGTGCGAAGTGCCACAATCACCCGTTCGAGCGGTGGACGCAAGACGATTACTACGGCTTCGCGGCATGGTTTGCCCGTGTGAAACAGAAGCCCGACCCGAGTGCGAACGGCAAGCCGAACCCACCCGCGAACGGTGCCGAAGTCGTATACATTTCCCGCGATGGTGAGGTGACGCAGCCTCGTACCGGTAAGCAGATGAAGCCGCGCTACATCGGCGTCGGCGATGCCGACGTGAAGCCGGGCGACGACCGCCGCGATGCCCTCGCCGACTGGTTGACATCGCCGGGCAATCCGTTCTTCGCGAAGTCCGTCGCCAACCGCGTCTGGTTCCACATCATGGGTAAGGGGATCGTCGACCCCGTCGATGACTTCCGCGACTCGAACCCGTCGAGCAACGACGATTTGCTCGATGCACTCGCGAAAGACTTTGCTGCGAAGAAGTTCGATATGCGACACCTGATCCGCACGATCATGACGTCGCGAACCTACCAACTGTCGGCGGTACCGAACGATACGAACAAGGAAGATTTGAAGTACTTCTCGCACGCAGTCACGAAGTTGTTGACCGCCGAGCAACTGCTCGACGCGCTCTGCGATGTGACCGCGGTGCCGGAGAAGTACGCCGGGCTACCGACCGGAACCCGCGCAACGCAACTTGTCGATGGCGAAGTCAATCACCCGTTCCTGAAGGCGTTCGGCCAACCGGCACGCGAACTCGCTTGCGAGTGCGAACGCGAAAGCGACGGCAACCTCGGGCAGGCGTTGCAACTCATCAACGGGCCGACCGTGAACGAGAAAGTTCGCAACCCGAACAACCGTCTCGGTACATTGATCGCGGCCAAAAAGACCGACATCGAGATCCTCGATGGCCTCTACTTCGCCGCCCTCGCACGGTCGCCATTCGAGGACGAAAAGAAAGTCGCTCTCGCGCACATCGCGAAAGGCACTGACAAACGCAAAGCCTGGGAAGACATCCTCTGGGCACTCATTAACACCCGCGAGTTCTTGTTCCGACACTAAGTCGGTAAATGTGCAGAGACAGTTTCTGTTTGATCGTGCTCGGTTCGGGTTGATCCCGTTCTGAGCACGATCATTTTTGGTTTCAACTCAGCACATTCAATTTATGTCACTGCCGGCTGACTCTCGACGTGGCGGTGGCCCCAAGTTTTATCATAGTGTTGTGGGAAATCGCTGCGGAAGTGCGTGCCGCGCGATTCCTCGCGCGTCGTGGCAGCATCGATCATCAGCCGCGCGACGGTGAGCAGGTTTTGCAGTTCCCAGCCTTGGCGTTTGTCGAACTCGCGACCTAGCACATAACGGCACCAGAAATCGACATCGCGACGTGCCTCGTCGAGCCGGGCGCGATCCCGAACAATGCCCATTTTGCGCACCATCAAGCTACGCAGCGAACTCGTTAAGTCGGCGACATCGAGGTGATCGTCGGGGTCGTCGTCGCGCACGGTGTATTGCAACGGCAATGCTTGCAACGGGCGCGAGTTTGCCTCCAATGCTCGCATTGCGCCGCGGCCGCACGATGCACCGTACACCAGCCCCTCGATGAGGCTGTTTGAAGCCAGTCGATTCGCGCCGTGCAGCCCACTCGATGTCACTTCGCCCGCCGCCCACAAATTCTGCAACGATGTACGCCCCTCGGCATCGACCGTGACGCCGCCAATCATGTAGTGTGCCCCCGGCCGCACGGGAATGCGATCCTTCGTGATGTCCAGCCCGAACCCACGACACACCTTGTTAATGCCGGGAAACCGCGTGAGCACGAGGTTGCGTTCGAGGTGCGATAAATCGAGGTATACGTTCGGGTGCTGCGTGCGTTCCATTGTGCGGAAGATCGCCCGCGATACGATATCGCGCGGGGCCAACTCGGCACGCGGATCTTCATTCGGCATGAACCGCACGCCGTTAATATCGCGCAAATACGCCCCTTCGCCGCGCACCGCTTCGCTGACGAGGTAACGCGCGGAACCGGCCACGTAGAGCACCGTCGGGTGAAACTGCATGAACTCCATATCGCGGAGGGCCGCCCCCGCACGATAAGCGATCGCCATGCCGTCGCCAGTCGCCACGGGCGGGTTCGTCGTCTCGCGGTAGACCATCCCGCAACCGCCCGACGCCAAAATCACCTGCTTCGCCCAGAGCAAAATCGTCCCGACGTTCGGCCGCCACACGACCGCACCAACGCACGCGCCTTCGTGCGTCAGCAAATCGACCGTGAACGTGTCGTCCCACATCGTGACGTTCTTCGCCGCCTTCGCCTTCGCGATGATCGCCCGCATCACTTCGTGGCCCGTCGAATCGCCGAGCGCATGAACGATACGCCGGTGGCTGTGGCCACCCTCGCGCGTGAGTGCAAGTTGGCCGTTCTCCTGGTCGAAATTCGTACCGAATTCGATGAGCTTTTCGATCTCGCCGGGTGCCTCGCGAATGACCGTTTCAACGACGGTGCGATCGCAAAGTCCATCACCGGCCACCATGGTGTCATCGACGTGATTCGCGAAATTATCCTCTGGGGAAAGCACGCTAGCGATGCCACCCTGCGCGTACGAGCTATTACTTTCGGTGATGCGATCTTTGGTGACGACGTGAACGCCCGTCGTGCTGGAAATTTCCAACGCCGCGCGCAAACTGGCAATCCCCGCCCCGATGACGAGCACATCGGTAAACCGGTGAAGTGCCGTGCGGCTATCGAAACTCAGCAAATATCGATTCGACGCAGACATCGTAGATCGCCTCGGAAAATGATCTTCTCAATATACAACACCGCAAAACGCCGCCGGTTGAAACCGAACGATGCACCCACTTCTCGATAGACGTCCGACGCGTTGGCGTCGCGAATCGAAATACCGTTCGCAACAAATAAGTAAGACATCCTTAACTTCTCTCGCTAACTCCCCCGAGGTGCCCGATGCGATTCTCTCCCGTCGCGATGGTTCCGCTATTCCTGTTCGCCTGCACGCGGGGCTTCGCAGCCGATGATCCGAAGCCGACGGATCTTCCCAAACCCGTGCAGTCGTCCGCCCAGGAAGACCACAAGAAAATGATGGAATTGCTGAAGATCAAGGAACTCCGCCGCGGGGCGGATGGCAACAACCCGAAGGCGGCGAACGCCGCCAACTCGGATGAATCCAAGGCCACGCCCTATCCGAAACTGCCCGATCCTCTGGTGTTCAAGAACGGCGAAGCGGTGAAAACCGCTGAGCAGTGGAAGCAGCGGCGGGCCGAGATCGTCGAAGAGTTCGACCGCGAGATCTACGGGCGCGTGCCGAAGAACGTGCCCAAAGTGACGTGGCTGGTGAAAGCATCGAGCAACGAGAAGGTCGGCGAGATCGGCGTGACGACCAAGAAGCTGGTCGGCACGGTGGACAACTCGTCGTACCCGCACATCAAGGTGGAAATCCAACTCACCCTCACCACGCCGACCGATGCCCCTGGCCCGGTGCCGGTGATGATGGAGCACGGGTTCGTCTTCCCTCGTCGGCCCGGGACGACACCGCCTGTTCCGGCGAAGGATGCCCCGAAGCCTTGGACGCAGTTGCTGATCGAGAAAGGCTGGGGGTACGCCATCTATTCGCCGTACAGCGTGCAAGCGGACAGCGGCGGGGGCAAAGGCGGCGCAGAATATCAAGGATTGACTACCGGCATTATCGGCCTCTGCAACAAAGGTCAACCGCGACAACCCGAAGACTGGGGCGCGCTGCGGGCGTGGGCCTGGGGGGCGAGCCGGGCGCTCGACTACCTCGAAACCGACAAGTCCGTCGACGCGAAACAAGTGGGCATTGAGGGGCTGTCTCGCTTCGGCAAGGCGGCCGTCGTCACGATGGCCTACGACGAACGCTTTGCCATCGGCTTCATCGGATCGAGCGGACAAGGCGGGGCGAAAATCATGCGGCGAAACTACGGCGAGCGGGTCGAGAATGTCGCCGGATCGGGGGAGTACCACTGGATGGCCGGCAACTACCTCAAGTACGCCGGCCCGAAGACGCCGGATGATCTCCCGATCGATGCGCACGAATTGGTCGCGTTTTGTGCCCCTCGGCCGGTATTCATTTCGGTCGGTTCGGAGAACGTGGAGGGCAAGTGGATCGACTCCAAAGGGAGCTTCTTGGCTGCTCTCGGGGCCGAACCGGTCTACAAGCTACTCGGCAAAAAAGGGCTGGGTACAACCGAGTTCCCGAAGGAGAAGACAGCTCTGATCGACGGGGAGGTCGCCTTCCGCCAGCACGAAGGCGGGCATACTGTCGGGCCGAATTGGCCCACGTTCCTCACGTGGGCCTCGCGGTATGTCAAAGCACCAGAAAAGAAGGGAACGAAACAATAGTCATTCTGTATTCGCAAGTTGCGCCAAGGAACTTCGGGGTCAAGCCAGCCCTGGAGAGCGAGCCATTCCCGAAACAGAGTTCATCAATGAAAAAACCCATCGCCATTTCCGGTTATTGACATACTTAATCAGTCGGGGCGACAAGACGGCTATTGAATTATGGCATTGTTCAAATCGCGGCGATTTTGGGTTGCAGATTGACTCCAGGCTCTACCCACCCACCCCTCCCTGGACTCATTCTCGAATTTCGGAACCAACCTAACACACCTACGTTTTACGCAGTTGCCCGGTTTGGGAGTCGGTAGAGCGGATCGCTGAGATAGGCTCGCACGGCGTCCCGGATGATTCGCATTTTGGCGTCGAACC
>JAYSKW010000507.1:0-1615 GCA_043726085.1 Limnoglobus sp. | reverse complement strand
CCGGGCAATCTGTAGCGACATCGCGTTTCGCTGCCCGACCTTCAGCCACATCGATACCACGCGGATGCTTTTCAGCTTCACTCCGAGCCGCAACCGTAGCCGGTTCGGATTGCAAGCGAGGGTCACGCCGATGCGGTTTCGCGATGGCGCGCTGACGCGGCGATTACGTGGGATTCTGTTCGGCGTGCAGCGATATTACATCGACGGTCGCGAGATGCTGTACCTAGTCACGTTCTGTTTGCCGCGTTTTCTCGACCAGACGTACGAAGAAAAGATGACGACGATTTTCCACGAACTCTACCACATCAGCCCGCAATTCAACGGCGACCTACGGCGTCACCCCGGTCGGTACGCGATGCACTCGCACTCGGCCCGCGATTACGACCGCCAGATGCTCGACCTCGCCCGCAACTACCTTCTCGGCCACCCGCAACCCGAAGTCTTCGACTTCCTACGCTACCGCGGAGCCGAACTCTGGAAGCGCCACGGCGGGGTGCAAGGCGTCGTGGTGCCACGCCCCAAGCTGGTGCCGATCAGTTGGTGAAACGGAAATCAATCGTTACCTAAAAGTTGTGGCACCTTCATGCGGAGGTGGTCGATTTCCTGATGGCTCTCGCCGAGGTATGCAAGTAGTTTCAGGTCGTCTTTGCTCACGGTGCCACCGGATAGTAACCAAGCCCGTACGCGAAACAACTTGTAGAGTTTCACGAGCTTTCGATCGCTGATGAAAATCTGATCTTCACGGGTGAGTGTCTTCACCAATCGTTGGAAAAGCTGAAATACTTCCGTCGGGAAAAAGACGTCGCGATCGTTCTGATCTTCGCCGCGCGCGTTCGATTGTTTGCGCGCGAACAACAGCGTCAGATAGCGATTCGCCTTCAAAAAATCGTCGAGGTTGCAGTGCCCTTCGACCCACGGTTTCTGGTTCAGTCCCTTGAAGGCTTCCGATGCTAATCCCGAATCGATCAGTTCCTGAAAGTGCTTCTCTTGCACCGATTGGCTCTGGATTTTCAGCACGAAACGGTCTTTTAGTGCGGCCAGTTCGCCTTGCTCGGGGACTTCGTTCGTGGCGGCAAACAAGATCCGCAACGGCACCGGTTCCGGTGCGCCGTCCTGATAGAATTTTTTCTCGTTGATGATCGTCAGCAGGATGTTGAGAATCGCCGAGTTCGACTTAAAAATTTCATCGAGGAACACGAGCCGCGCCGTCGGCTGCTTGCCCGCTTTACGGCGGATGTAGCGACCATCGCGCAACTCCTTGATGTCGATCGCGCCGATGATCTCCGACGGTTCGGTGAACCGCGTCAACATGTACTCGAAATAATCGCCTTCGCCGAGGCCGAGCGCGTCCTTGAACTTCAGCACGAGGTCCGACTTTGCCGTGCCGGGTGGGCCGACGATCAGCAGTGGTTCCTGCGCGATGGCGGCCACCACCATCAAGTCGATAATGTCTTGCTTGTCGACGAAGAATCGACCGAGCGATTGGCGGAAGCGATTGATCCGCTTGCGAATTGCGTCGGCCTCTTGCTGCAACTCGGCAAGTGAGAAATCGTCAATCGTTGGCATAGTAGTCACAGTCCGCTCTTGGCGACAAAATTTCGTACGTCGTTATGAA
>JAYSKW010000506.1:0-10827 GCA_043726085.1 Limnoglobus sp. | reverse complement strand
CGCGTGTCGGCTATCGCATTCGGGGCACACCGAGCGATACGATTCCCGTCGATGGGGCGATGATCGTCATTGCCAATCATGCGTGCTGGTGGGATCCCCTCTTCGTGGCCGGTGCCCTGCCCCGTCCGATCACACCGATGATGACTTCGGTGTTTTACGACCGCTGGTTCCTCCGCCCGTTGATGGTCCACGTCTTTCAAGCGATCCGCGTTGAAGAAGCCAAAGCAAGGCGTGAGGCACCCGAACTCCAGCAAGCGATTGCCGCACTCGACGCGGGCCAGTGCGTGCTGATTTTCCCCGAGGCGTACTTGCGCCGCAAGGAAGAGATTCCCCTGCGTCGGTTCGGGCGCGGCATCTGGGAGATTCTGAAACAACGCCCGAACACGCCGATCGTGGCGTGCTGGATCGAAGGGGCGTGGGGCTGCCATTCGTCGTACTTCAACGGCCCGCCCGCCCAAAACAAAAAGCTCGACTTCCTACGGCCGATCCAAGTTGCAGTGTCGGAGCCGTTCCAACTCGAGCCGGAAGTCCTCGAACACCATCTGCGAACGCGAATCACACTGATGAACCGCGTCGGACAAGTGCGAACGAAGCTCGGCCTCGAGCCACTTCCACCGTTCGAGTTGCCGAAGGCAGACGACGGGGGCGAGTAGTCATCGCGGGCACCGGATTAGGCTGTCGGTTGCACGCGGAACGCCGAAATGGTATTATCCTGACTATGAATTACTCCCTATTGATCACAATCGAAGCGGGTAAACGCGGCGGGCAGCCCTGCATCCGCGGCCTCCGGATGACTGTCCGGGATGTGCTCGAGTACCTCGCCGGTGGGATGTCGGTCGAGGTTATTCTCGCCGACTTTCCAGACCTGACGGATGAGGACATCCGGGCATGTCTGGCATTCGCGGACGATCGGGAACGTCGGTTGTGGGTGGTCCCAGCCGCATGAAACTGCTGTAAGTCAATTGCCCGCACAGCTTCGCTATCTTTCCCGACCGTTACAACCCGCGGATATTTCAGACATCCGCGACTTTTCGTTCAAGTCCGGCTTTGCGGGGCGCGCAAACTCAACCTATTTTTCGGCATATGAGGTGTCGCTCGATGCGTTGACGAACTGCGTCATTCGCACGACGACAGGAGGATGCGACATGTGGAAGAAACGGGTTTTATCGGCGGTGGCGTTGCTCGTACTGGTTTGCATGGCTGGCTGCAAGCATCGACGAGGCTGTTCGTCGTGCTCATCGGCAGCGCCATCGAATTACTGTCCGGATCGATAATGAAGCCATCTCGCCAGAGTCCCGTCGCGAACTTGTGACGGGACCGTTTTCATCCGCATTTCTTACGCGATCCCTTCCCCTTTGCGGATCGATCTGAACTACTCATTTTGACCGGCTTACACCCAAAAACCTCGATCTTCGATTTGGCTACGTCCCGCACGTCGCGCATACTCCGTCATCGGTACAGGATGTGCCGATCGCGAAAGGGATCTTCGCTGAGACGGAAGTGAATCCGCACGCTCTCAAGGACGGGAGGCTGTTCCGCACTGCCACACCACCGATATGGAGGTCGTTTCTCATGACGCGCAAATTGATTCTCGCCAGCTTATTCGCGGCCATCGCATTACAGCAAACCGGTTGCTGTTTGCTACGAAATGTCGCCTACCGCATTCGCAACTGCCAACGCTGTTACCCCGCTTACGCGGGTTACGGCGGGCACAACGCCATGCCAGTCGAGGCCGGCGCTGGACCTGGTTACGACGTCGGCGGCTTTGCGGCACCATCACCGGTTTTCGGCGGCGCGGCTCCCGGCTGTTCGTCGTGCTACAAAGCCGGCGGAATCGTTTCGCCCATACCCGGTATGGCCACCGGACACGTTCAAGGTGTAGGCACCGAGACGCACGGCCAGTTTAGCGGCGTTCCGGTATTCGCCGCCCCACCAATCGCATCGGCCGGGCCAGTCGTTTACCCCTCGTCGGAAATCAAGCCAGGGGCGAAGTAAGCTCGCTCGTATCGCGAGAATGCCTTCGGGGTGCGCAGTCGCGATCCCGATGGCACTGACATTTTCTTTATGCAAACCTCGGATGCAGCATATCGAGATAATTGATTCGACAATTCCCGAAGGCGTCGGCCTTCCTTGCACTTTTTGTCGTTGCCGTTCTGTCGAGACTCTCATCGACAGCGACTGAAACGCTGGAAGTCCAGTCTGATCTCGCGAACAGTTACAAGTCACGCACAACTATTTGTCGAATTCTTTAGCGTCAGATGAGAAATCAACTTTTCGTCGCCTTACGTTTTGTTACACTCTTATACGTGGGCCGTGTCGCGGTGTTCTGTTCCGATGCCCGTGGAGGTCGTGATGAAACGGAAATCTCGTCTGACGTTAATTGCAGTGCTCGTACTGAGTGCGATGATGGTTCCCGCATCGGCACAAGACCCGAAGAAGCCGACAGAGACCAAACCGGCGGGCAAATTGATCTCGCTACTCGACACCGGCACCGAACACAAAGTGTTTGCTCAGCTCGTCGAGTATTTGCATCGCGATACTTTCCCGCCCGATACCGCTTTAAGTGGCGAACAGCGGCCGACGAGTCATCAACTCAAGACGTTCATCGAAAGCCGTCGTACGACCATCGGATTTATCCGCACGCGGCTCCGCGACATCAAAGCCGAGCCGGAGATGTACGATCTGTTCGACGATTACTTGTCGATCCTGAACGAAGCCGACAAACATGCCGACGCGATTCGTAAATACGAGGACGATTATTTTCGTTACTTCAAAAAGCTACGCGAAGATCTACGCGTCGACATCATGGTTCGTCAACTGCACGGTAACGCCAATCTCATCCGTTCTAATGCCAGTGTTGCGGCATGGTCGATCGGCTGGCACAGCTATTGGGATCCGTATCAGAATCGACGTGGAATCCTGGCCGGTTCGATGCTGATCGGTGCCAACTGCATGGCCGCCAACTTAGACTTTCACGCCGATGTGCTGTCGATGATGAAGCGACTGCGAAACCGATCCGAAGCGTACGAAAAGAAGAACCTTCCGATCTTGATAAATAACGTGAAATCGGAAGAACGCCGACTTCACGCCAAACTCGAAGAAACGCGCCCGCTGCTATTGCGAAAAGGCAACGACGCCATCGCGAAGTTGTCCACGAAGTTCGGTTGGAAGCCCGGCGAAGTGACGCTGAAGCCTTTCGATGAAGCCCGACAGAATGCGATGGGTAACCCGTTCGCCCCGCTCTCGAGTCTCAATCGGATCACATCGATTTCCAGTACGCGCGAAGCGGGATCCTGCGAGGTGATGGCAGAGAAGTTGATCGGTCTCGTCGAACAAATGCCAGTGGGTAGCTTGGATACCAATAACTCGAGCGTTGTATACAACCGCATTCGCGCCGATGTATCGTATTTGGCTGCGATTCACGCCAATCGCGCATCCGAGTTTCAGTTAGGCGCAGCCAGTTTCAAGACCTTGAAACCGGGAACGCTGACGTCCGGAACGATCGGTGTGAAAGCCTTCGACTTGTATAAGGAAACCAATATCGATTTGCACCCGAAGCCACAACTGCTTTACCAAAAGGCTCTCACCTATGCTTATGCGGGAACCCCAACGCGCGCATACAACGCAGTCAACGGTATCCTCGACAAAGAACTCGGTGGGATGTCCGACCCGAAGTTTTTCTACGATTGTGCCCGCTTGCGTTGCCTCGGTGGAAACGCCGCAATCCCCACGGCCATGAAATGCCTTAGCACGGCTTTCGTTCTCGGCTACAAGCAAACCGAGAAAGCCCAACTCGACGAAGAGCTCAAACTCCTCCGCGTTACGAACCCCACGCTCTTCGAGAAAGCCGTGAAAGCAGGTGGCGACTGATCACAATTAAAGCGTGCGAACGCCCGACACGCGAATTCCTCATCGGTCGATTACATCGCCCCCGCGATGATGATTAATGCGCGTTTGTTCGGGTCGGGTTCGGCTCGTTGAATCAGGTCGCGTACCATCCACGGTACGTTGCCTTCGCCGAATAGTAGGAAGCCAATCGTGCCACTCACGGGACTGTCGTCGGTCCAACCGAAGTGAATTTCGGGCGGTCGGCCCACTTTCGTCATCTCCATCGACACAGCGGCCAGTGTGTGCGCGATCGAGGCGGCACCCGTGATTTTCATCACGTAGCGACCTTCTTCCGTGTGAATTTGCATGATCGGTTCGGGTGCGAAATCGCTCGCGTCGCTCAACTCGACTTCGACGAACACGATCATCAGGTCTCGCGGGATGCGGTGTTCGCGACGAATCGAAGTTTCCTTCTCCGCCAGCGTTCGGCGGCCCGGACGGTGAGGAACCAGCACGGTCAGTTCGAGGTGCCGAATCGTGTCCCAAAGCAATCGCGTAGAGGGGTCGGCCATCTTGAAGCCCGCGAAGCGGAGTTCACGGCTACGTGCAATCCGTGAGATCAGCGAGGTCATTACGATCGTTGCGATGAAGAACGTCGCGATCGTTAGACCCTGGAAGTGTTTTTCCACTTCGTTGGCAATCGTCGTGTAAATGAACACCGCCGTGATGATCGCGAACGGCCACGAGAGCCGCGCGTACCATTTCCCCGTGCGTTGGTGCCATTTGTCGATGACACTCGCGAAGCAGGCGCTCGTCATGAGTACCAACACGCCGGTAGCGTAGGCTCCGCCTTGGGCGTCGACGTTCGCACGGAAAATCCAGGTCACGAGCAAGTTCACGGCCGTGAATAAAATGACGAGCGGCCTCGTCGCTTGTGCCCATTCGGGGGCCATGCCGTACTTGGGTAGGTACTTCGGCACGAGGTTCAACAGACCCGCCATCGCGCTGGCACCGGCGAACCAAAGGATGACAATCGTGCTGATGTCGTAGATCGTGCCGAAGGTGGCACCGAACCACGGGCAGACCTCTTTCGCGACGGCGTTTTCACCGTGGGCGAGGAACGCAAGCGCCCGCCCCGCTGCGGGCTTTTTCGGCCAGTTTTCGACCGACTCGATCGGCTGTCCTTTCGCATCCAACGGCAGTTCGCCGGAAGCCGATACGGGGGTAATTTCCGTCGGGTGAATCAGCGTACTCACGACAATCGACGAGCCGAGCAACAGGCACGACATGATGAGCGCGGCCGTCATCAGTAGCTTTTTCGTGTTGGAAATGCGGCCTTCCGGTTGCTTCGGATTATCGCCGGTTCGACCGCGAACGTGTGCCATGACAGCCACGCCGGTCTCGAACCCCGACAACCCGAGCGCCAATTTCGGGAACAGCAAAAGTGCCACCGCGATCATGCTGAAAATGCTACCGCTCGCCACGCCGAGTGGATTATGCGGCAGATACCATTCGCCGTTCTGCAACCGGTGCAGATACTCAGTGAGTTTCGCCGGGTGTTCGTACAGGTAATGCAGACTCAAGCCGATGACGACGATGTTCAGAGCAATGTAAATGCCAACGATGCCGACCGCGAGGCCGATGACTTCCTTGAAGCCACGCATGAACATCCCGCCGAGCAAAACGAGCAGGCTCATCGTCACTGCCATCTGCTGGCCAACCGCCGGCGACGCGCCATCAGCGGGGTGCCACGGCCAGTTGGGGTTTTCGATGAGGTGGACGGCCGCATCGGCGGCGGAAAGTGTTTTGGTAATCACGAAGTCGGTGGCCGCGAAACCGAGTAGGATCAGCACCATCACCTTGCCGGGCCAACCCGAGACGAGTTTCGCGAGCATCCCAATCGAACCTTGACCTTCGAACGATTTCTGCGCAACGTACTTGTAAACCGGCAGCGCGCCGAACAGCGTGACTAGGATCAGTACAACGGTCGCGATCGGCGCGAGCAGACCGGCGCTTTGCACGGCAATCGACGGCTGGTAGCCGAGCGTCGAGAAGTAATCGACGCCGGTGAGGCACATCACCCACAGCCAAAACGATTGATGGGGAGGCTTCGCGTGCCTAGTTTCCGGGAGGGAACCAGCAGGTGTGGTCATGGATATTGAGTGTGCGAACCGCTCGCCGAATGCTCCGCCACGGGCCGAGCCGAACGGTGAGGGACAAGGCGACCGCCCGAGGGACGACCGGCCCGAATACTAAGACGCTGTTATACGAGAAATGAGCGATACCAATCGCGGAAGTGTCGAGTTTCCATCGTGTTGCGAACGATACACTATGACTGCGACGCCTTTGCACTACTCAAATAGCCAGGTCGTTCCATGCCAGAATCGCAACTGATTTTGATACACCTCGCATGGACGTTACTGATGGTCGGCATCATCTGGTTCGTTCAAGTGGTGCATTACCCACTAATGAACGATGTCGGCCCAGAAAACTTCGTGCGTTACTCCGAGCAACACCAAAAGCGTACCAGTTGGGTCGTCATCGGCCCGATGGCACTGGAAGCGTTGAGCGGCGCGTATTGGGCAACGATGTACTCCGCAAGATGGTCTTCGCCGTCGTTCGTGTTGGCGTTCGTACTGTTGCTCATCGTTTGGCTATCGACGGCATTCTTGCAAGTGCCAATCCACCAGGAATTGTTAAAAGGCCACGACCGCAGCAAGGTCAATCGACTCGTGCGAACGAACTGGATTCGCACCATCGGCTGGACGCTACGAGCAGGACTTGTTGTGTTGATGTATGCGGAGACGCGGAGTTAGGAAACGAGCCTCCGGGTTCATCCCGGTGGGAGTCTCTCGCACATGAAACTCCCACCGGGACAAGCCCGGTGGCTCGTTACTCCGGCAACTTCCAACAGACTGCTTTCGTGGCGTCGCGCAGATAGAGATAGCCACCGACCAGTACGGGGCTGGCCCAACATTCGTTGCCGCTGAGGACGCTTTCGATCATACCGTGAAACTGAAAGCGTTCGGGGGTGGCTTCGGCTAAGAACAGGTTGCCGGTTTGCGTCATGCCGATGAGGTATTTGTCGGCGAGAATGAGGCTGCCCTTGTCGATGCGTTTGCCGTCGGGCGTTCGCTGGCCGTTCCAATCGGGTTGCACTTCGCCGGTGCGCAAGTTCAGGCACGTCAGCGTGTCGTTGTCGAAACCGTAGATGTACCCGTCGCGGTGAACGCTCGTCGAGTGGTGGTTTTGCATCCCGCGCCCTTTGCGAAAGTACACCGGATTCGCGGTAAATCCATCGCCGGATGGCTCGATGTGCAACAGAGTGCAACCTTTGCCGTAGTTCGACGAAATGAAAATCCAGTCGTTAACCACGAGTGGCGTGGCGGCGTTGCCGTTGTTCTGCGTACGCCAGTCGTGCAACCAAAGTAGCTGGCCATCGATGGGGCGAATCCCGAGCACGGCATCGCCGGTGACGGCAACGATTTGCCGAACGCCCGCGATCGTCGCTTCGACGGGGGAACTGTATCCGCTCGGGTTATTGCCCGTTTTCCAGCGGAGATCGCCACTGATTTTATGAAAAGCTGCGACGGAACCGTCTTTGCCACCGGGTTGAACGATGACGAGATCGCCCGAAATGAGCGGCGAACAGGCGACGCCCCAGCTTGGGATCGGTGCGCGAAATTCCTTGAGCAAGTCGTGTCGCCAGATTTCTTTTGGCGTATCGCCGTTCGCTTCCAGGCAGAGAAACACGCCCGTGGCACCGACGGTATAGATGCGGCCATCGCTCACCGTTGGCGTCGCACGCGGACCGGCGGCATAGCCCATGCGAAGCGGCGAATAATCGACCGCGTAACGATGCTCCCAGATCTTGCGGCCCGATTTCGCATCGAGGCAGACGACGCCTTCGTTGTTGCTCGCGTAGTCTTGCGTGTACGCACGGCCATCGACGATCGCGAACGTCGAGTAGCCACCGCCAAGCGGCGTCGACCACGCTAACTTCGGTGGATTCGACGCCCAATCGGTGCGGATCGCCGTCGTGGCGGCACGGCCATCGCGGCTCGGCCCACGCCACTGCGGCCACGAATCGGAGACACCCGCAAAGGGTGCCGACAGGTTCGCCGCTTGCAGTTTCGCCGCCTGCGCCGCATCGAACGATTCGCTATCCGCCCAGTTCGGGAAGCGCTTCAGAAGCAAGGACACGCCCACGCCGACGATGGCGATTAGCAGAACAATCGGCAACAACTTGCGAACGCGCGATTTTGGCACCACGATGGTCTCGATATTTGTCGTTGTGATGGAGGTAGCAAACCGTGTTTCGACAGGATAAACAAGATTATCAGGATTAGATTTTTAGAATCTTAAGGAGTTTCTCAATCCTGTTTAATCATGTACATCATGTCCAAAAACTGCCCTTCGCGGTTAAAATCTTGTCTTCGCTCAGGAAATGGCGTGTAGCGATTCCTTTGCCGCGACGAGCATCTCTGCGATTTGCGCGTCGGTCATTGCGGCAGAGATAAACGCCGCCTCGTATTGGCTACAGGGAAGGTAGAACCCGCGATCCATCATCTCCCAGAAAAACCGTGCGAATTTCGCTTTGTCGCTGAGCACCGCTGTATCGAAATCGGTGACATCGCGATTCGTGAAGAACAGCGTCCACATACTGCCGACGCGGTTGATGCGGTGCGGGATGCCACACTCGGTGGCGACATGGTTCAGCCCGGTTTCGATGCGGTTGCCGAGTTGATCGAGGCGAGCGTACGGTGGGTTTTGCTTCAATTCTTTGAGCGTCGCGATACCGGCCGCCATCGCGATCGGGTTGCCGCTGAGCGTACCAGCTTGGAAGACCGGCCCGGCGGGCATGATGAATTTCATGATGTCCGCACGACCGCCGTACGCGCCGACGGGGTAACCGCCGCCGATGATTTTGCCGAGTGCTGTGACGTCGGGTTCGTCGCCGAGTAGCACTTGCGCGCCACCGTAGGAAAGCCGAAAGCCGGTCATGACTTCGTCGTAAATCAGTGCGGTGCCGTGATGGTGCGTCAAGCGGCGCAGTTCGCGGCGAAACTCGACCGACGGAGGGACCAACCCCATGTTGCCGACGACGGGTTCGAGCATCACGCCGGCAATTTCGTCGCCCTTCGCCGCGAAAAGTTCGGCGAGTTGCTGCGTGTCGTTGTAGCGCAGCACGATCGTATCTTGCGTGCAACCTTTCGGGATGCCCGGACTATTCGGCACGCCGAGGGTGAGCGCACTCGAACCGGCCGAGACGAGTAACGCATCGACGTGACCGTGATAACACCCGGCGAATTTGACAATCAGATCGCGGCCTTTCCAGCCGCGTGCCAGGCGGATCGCGCTCATCGCGGCTTCGGTGCCACTCGAAACGAACCGCACCATTTCGACCGACGGGATTGCATCACAAACCATCTCGGCAAGTTCGGTTTCGCGCTCGCACGGCGCACCGTAACTCGAACCATCGTGGATCGCAGCGATGACGGCTTCGACGACTGCCGGGTGCGAATGGCCGAGAATCATCGGCCCCCACGAACCGATAAAGTCCAAGTATCGGTTGCCATCGACATCGTAAAGGTACGGCCCCTCAGCCCGCGCGATGAAAATCGGGCTACCACCCACACCGCCGAACGCCCGTGCGGGGCTGTTGACTCCACCGGGAATTCGAGCTTGCGCCTTCGCAAAAGCCGCCGCACTTTTCGGGCGAAGTTTGCCACTCGGCAGAGACATATCGTGTGCTCCCAGGTGAGTTTCAAATGCGGATTGTCAACCGGACTTGGATTTATCCATTTCGATGAGCAACAACTTCACCGCGTCGATTTCCTTCTTGATCTGGTCGTCGGTTTCGTCGTCGTAAAGCTCGATCAAATCGCGGCAGCGGTTGCGGCAATCGCGTTTCTCGGCCCGTGCTTCCGAGTCGCCGACGACGCGCTGCCATTCGATCTTTAGCCCGGCTAACTGATCGGTGAAAATCTTTTTCCGTGCCGCAACAGCTTCTTCGGTTGCGATGTCCTTCATGCCGTCGCGTTCGCGCACGGCCAGCATGTACCATATGTGGTGTTCGGATTTATCCTTGGTCAGGTCCGCGAGCATCGCCCAGGTTTTGCGAACCTTCGCTTTGTCGACAATCCGCGGCGGCAGTTTGCGATCCGATTCTTGCGAACCGGGTGGCGGTGGCAACCCACCGGTTGCACCGAGGCGGATGGCGCGTTTGACGATCCATTCCGGTGCGAGTGGATCGTACTTCCAAGCGACTTCGTTGATCTCGCTACGCAACAATTCTTCCTTCAGAATGCTCGCTTGGAAATCGACTTTTTTGATCTCGCTCGCGCGATGTTCGGCGAGCCACGCCCAACCCTCGGTGTACTTGTCCTTCGCCTCGGGCGCACGGCTTTTCACCTTGCCCCAAAGTGCGGATGCGGTTGTGAGTTCGCCCTTCTGTTCGGCTTCCATCGCAGACCATGCCGCCTTGAATGCTTCGCCGTCTTCGTCGTCCATCGCGGTCGTAATTTTCGCTTTGCGGAAGCGCAGTTCGAGCACCGCTTGGAGCTTTTCGCCGAGCGCCTTGCGGTACAGTTCTCTCACTTTGCCGGTGTCGTCGTCGGTTTGAGTGCCATAACTATCGAGGTATTTCTTAGCCATACTGATGCGGTCGTCGGGCGTACCCGCATTTTCCACTCGCTTGAAAAAATCGGCTTGGCTCGGCGGTTTCAGCACGTAGTACGCGCCGCCGACCACCGCGAATAAACCCAACGCCAACGGCAACGCACGCACCCAGGTTCGCGTCAGCAGCGGCTTCGACTTTTTCTTCTTGACCTTCTTGCCGGCCTTCGCCGCCTTCAGCGACCGCGCTGCCGCCAGGTCGTCGGCATCGAGTGCGCCACCGTTGATGGGTCGATCGATCCGCCGCGCGTTCGCGACTTCTTCGCCCGCACTTTGCAAGTTTTGCACTTTCTCTTCGATATCTTCCAGCATCTTGCGGAC
>JAYSKW010000505.1:0-10675 GCA_043726085.1 Limnoglobus sp. | reverse complement strand
GGCGGTGACAGTCCAGAACATCGTCGGCGGTCGCGGCAAGACTTACACCCAGGAAACGCAGGGGCAATCGACGCAAGAGATCGTCAACGGCTTCCAGGTCGGGTTCCTGCTCTGTTCGCTCGGCGCGATGGTCGTCGGGCTGTTTCTCGTTTACAACGCACTCTCGGTGACCGTCGCCGAACGACGCCACGACATCGGCATTTTGCGGTCGATCGGCGCGACGCGGTGGCAGATCATTCGACTGTTCACGATTGCCGCAGTCTTGCTCGGCATCATCGGGGCCGCATTCGGCGTGCCGCTCGGCATTGCGATGGCGCGGCTGACGCTCAACGAATTCCGCGAGGAACTCGGCTCGATCTTTTTGAACCCCGAGGTCGATCCCGGCTCGCCATCGCTGGCGACGCTCGGGTTCGCGATGCTCGCGGGTGTTCTCACGTCGTTACTCGCCGCGCTGGTTCCAGCAGTTCAAGCCGCATCGGATGAACCCGCCGATGCCGTCCGCCGCAGCGCGGATAATGTCCACGGCCCGTGGCAGATCGCGCACAAGGTCACGTGTGCCACGCTGATCGCGGGTGGCGTCGCGATGATTTTGTCACGGCACGCGCTGCCTCACCGCGTCGGCGCGTTCGGTGGAATGATGACGACGCTGATCGGGTTGCTGTTGGCGGCCCCGATTATTGTCGGCGTGTTGGTGCGGCTCGTTCAACCGGTGCTGCGCCGCATACTGCCGATCGAAGCGCGACTCGCGGCGGACAATCTCATCCGCTCGCCGGGCCGCACGGGCGTCGTCATCGGCGCGCTCGGTGCGGGTGTCGCGGTGATGATTCAGACTGCCGGCGTAGGCAAAAGCAACGAAGTCCCCGTTACGAAATGGCTGTACGAGTTAGTGCAAGCCGAGCATTTCGTGTTCGCGGGGAATCTCGCATCGGCGACGAGTTCGCAGGCCCCGATGGAACCGCACGTGCCGCTGGAACTGGCGAAATTGCCCGGCGTCGAACGCGCGACGGGGTTGCGCTACGTGCGTCCCGAGTACAACGACACCGTAATTTTCATGACCGCCGTCGACGTTGCGCCGTTCGCCGATGCCACGCAGAAACGTGCGCCGTCGGGGTTGCCGGAACTCGACAAACTCCGCAAGATCGCGGGCCGCCCGGAGGTCGTGATCTCCGATAACTTCACGCTGAAGCACGGCATCAAACCGGGCGACTCCATCGTACTGCCGGGGCCGAACGGGCCGGTGAGCCTGCTGGTTGCAGATTCGATGATCGATTATTCGTGGAGCCGTGGCTCGGTCATGATCGACCGGGCGGTGTACGCGAAACTGTTCCGCGATGAGCGCGTCGATGTCGCCCATGTTTTTCTGAACGACCCCAACAATGCCGTTGCGATTGACCGATTGAAGTCGTACGTGGCGGATCGCGGGTTGTTTACCGTCAATAACAAAACGATCCGCTCGTTCTTCACCGACCTCATCGACCGCGTTTACAAGCTGGCGTATTTGCAGCAAATCATCGTCGGTATCGTCGCGTCGCTCGGCGTCGTCACGGCGCTACTCATCTCGGTGTTGCAGCGCAAGCGCGAACTCGGATTGCTGTTGGCCGTCGGGGCGACGCCGGGGCAGGTGATCCGTTCGGTTCTCGCCGAAGCGGCACTCATGGGGGTGTTCGGCACCGTACTCGGCGTGCTCATCGGGTTGCCGATGCAGTGGTACGTGTTGCAAGTCGTGATGGTCGAAGAGTCCGGCTTCTCGTTCGATTTGCTCGTGCCGTGGCGGCAGGCGATCCTGATTTCCATCGGTGCCATCAGTATCGCCACACTCGCGGGCTTGCTTCCGGCACTGCATGCGGTGCGAATGCGCATCCCCGACGCAATCGCTTACGAGTAAGGTTTTGCGCTCGGAATCGGTATCATAGCCGTGAGATTTTGTTCACGGAGCTTCCCCTATGAATTGCCGAAGGTTCCTGTCGTGCGCGTTGCTGGTTTCGATGCTCGGCTGCGCGAAAGCGCCGCCGCCAGTGCAACCGCCCGAACCGCCCGTCGTGACGGTGACGAATCCCTCGAGCAAGATTTGGAATCGTACACCGAGTTCACGGGTCGCCTGCGTGCGGCACGCGAAGTCGAGATTCGCGCACAGGTGAACGGCTATTTGAAGAAGGTGTACTTCACCGATGGCGCACTGGTGAAGGCTGGCGATGTGCTGTACGAAATCGACCCGGAGCCGTACGAAGCCGCGTTGAAGAGCGCACTGGCAACGGTGGAAAAAACCAAGGCCGACATCGCCACGGCGGAATCGCAATACCGTCAGGCATCGTCGGAGTTCGACCGTGCGGAGAAGACGAAAGCGGCGTTGAGTGCGGAGGAATTCGACAAGCGCCGCGCGGCGAAGGAATCCGCCGAAGCGGTGCGAACATCGGCGAAGGCGGCCACCGGTTCGGCGGAGGCGGCCATCGATAAAGCCCGCTTCGACCGCAAGAATTGCACGATCCGCGTCGAGATCAAGGACATCGAAACGAAAGTGAACTCCGGCGAGGACAAGCCCATTCTGGCGCGTGTTTCGCGCACGCTGATTACCGAAGGAAACCTCGTTCAGGCCGGGCAGACGCTCCTTTGCAAGATCACTTCGACCGACCCGATTCACGCGTATTTCGACACCGATGAACGCACGTCGCTGATGTATCAGAAGCTCGTGGCCAAAGCCGAAATTCCCGATCCGCGTACGGCGAACACGCCGTTGAAGTGCTGGATTGGCAGGCTCGACGACGACGGTTACCCATACGAGGGGTACATCGATTACATCGCGCCGGAGATCGTCCGCGGCACCGGCAGCCGCGAAGTCCGTGCGGTCTTTCGGAACCCGCCGCCGAACTTTCAACTCTCGCCGGGCAACTCCGTGCGAGTGCGCGTCGAGGCGGGCAAGGCGAAAAAGTCGATCACCGTACCGGAGATCGCCGTCGGTAGCCAGCAACGGCAGAAGTTCGTTTACGTCGTCAACGACAAAGACGAAGTCGAGTTCCGCGCCGTCATCCTCGGCCCGCTTCGCCAGGTCGGCCGCGTCTCCACGCAGATCGTCGAATCGGGGCTGACCGCGAAAGATCGCGTGATCGTCAACGGCCTGTTGCGCGTGCGGCCCGGTGTGAAAGTGAATCCGAAAGTGGCTGGTTCGTAACGACTTTCCCCCACCGAAATCCCGAAAGACGACACGCTATGTTCGCACTCTTTTTTACACGCCGTCCGGTGTTCGCGATGGTGCTGTCGATCGCGACGGTGCTCGTTGGCGTGCTCGCGCTGACGGTGTTGCCGATCGCGCAATATCCGAACGTGGTGCCGCCGCAAGTTGTGGTCACGGCGATCTATCCCGGTGCCGATGCCAAGACGGTTTCCGAGACGGTCGCAGCCCCGATCGAAGAGCAAATTAACGGAGTCGAAAACCTTCTCTACATGGAATCGCAGAGTACGAACGACGGTGCGATGCGGCTCGTACTCACGTTCAAAGTCGGCACGAATCCGGATCAAGCGCAGGTACTCGTTCAGAACCGCGTCTCGATTGCCACGCCGAAACTGCCGGACGTCGTGAAGCAAATCGGCGTCGTGACCAAGAAACAATCGACGGCGATTTTGCTCGTCGTGACGATGTTCGCCGAGGAAGACCCGGCGACGAAGAAGCCGAAGTTCGAGCAACTCGAAGTGAGCAACTACGCCAAAATCAACGTGAAAGACGAACTCGCAAAACTCGATGGCGTCGGCGATGTGTTCATGTTCGGCGAGCGCGAATACTCGATGCGCGTCTGGCTCGATCCGAACAAGATGGCAGACTATCAACTGACCGGCCCGGAAGTCGTGCAAGCGATTCGTGCGCAGAATCAGCAAGTCGCCGCCGGCCAAATTGGCGCGCCACCGGCCCCAACGGGGCAGTCGTTCCAACTCGTCCTCACGACCCGCGGGCGACTCCCCGACGAAAAAGCGTTCGAGAACATCGTCGTCAAATCCGGCCCCGCCGGCGAGCAACTCGTTTACCTCCGCGATGTCGTTCGCGAAAAGAACGGCGTCGAATTCGGCGCGCGAAGCTACGACAGTTCGACGACACTCGATGGCCGTCCTTCGGTCGGTATGCCGATCTTTCAGTTGCCCGGCGCGAACGCCTTCGACACCGCGAGGCTCGTGCGTGCGAAGATGATCGAACTCCAGGCACGCTTCCCCGATGGCATGAAGTATTCGATCGTCTTCGACCCGACGACCTTCGTGCAAGCCTCGGTCGAGGAAGTCGTTAAGACGCTGTTCGAGGCGATCGCGCTCGTGGCCATCGTCGTGCTGCTCTTCCTGCAAAACTGGCGAGCGGCGTTAATTCCGATGCTTGCGGTGCCCGTTGCGCTCATCGGCACGTTCGCGGCGTTAGCCGCACTCGGGTACTCGATCAACAACCTTACGCTGTTCGGGTTGGTGCTCGCGATCGGTATCGTCGTCGACGATGCGATTGTCGTCGTCGAGGCGGTCGAGGTGAACTTGGCCAAGGGCATGACACCGCTCGCGGCGACCGAACAAGCGATGCGCGAAGTCGGCGGGGCAATTATCGGCGTGTCGCTGGTGCTCGTCGTGGTGTTCGTGCCGTGTGCATTTATACCAGGGCTTACGGGGCAGTTCTTCCGGCAGTTCGCCGTTACGATTGCAGTTTCAACGGTGATCTCCGCGTTCAACTCGCTCACGCTCAGCCCCGCACTCTGCCCGATCCTTTTGAAGGGGCACGGGGCCAAACGCGATCCGTTTCAATGGCTCATCGACAACAGCATTGGCCGCCTCATCTTCAAGCCGTTCAACTGGACGTTCGACAAAATTACATCTGCGTACGGTTGGTCGATTGGCCGATTGATCCGCATTTCGCTCGTCGTTCTGGCGGTGTATATCGGCTTGCTCGTCCTCACCGGGATCGGCTTCACGTCGGTGCCGAGTGGCTTCATTCCGCAACAAGATCAGGGCTACCTCGTCATCAACGCCCAGTTGCCCGACGGCGCGACGGTCGAACGCTCCGAAGCCGTCATGCGAAAGGTCACCGATCTTTGCATCGGGCCGTTGCGGCCCGATGGCACCCGAGACACCGAGAAGGGCATTCGCGGCGTCGAACACGTGACCGCGTTGTCGGGTTACTCGATCTTCGCATCGGCGAATATCTCGAGTGCGGGCGGTGCGTATTTGTCTCTGTCGCCGTTCGCGAAACGCAAGGGTCGACATGCGGACGCGATCCTGAAAGAACTCAACGAGAAGCTGCAAACGATACAGGAAGGGCGCGTCGATGGCTTCGGTGCCCCGCCGATTTTGGGCCTCGGGAATGCCGGCGGGTTTAAGTTGCAACTTCAGGATCGCGGTAACCTCGGCCTCGGCACGCTCGAAGGCATGGCCTGGAACCTCATCGGCGCGATGACGAAGGAGAAAGGCATCCCCGCCGGGTTCACCGCATTCAGTTCCGGTGCGCCGCAACTGTACCTCGAAGTGAACAGCGACCGTTGCTTCAAGATGGGCATCCCCGATCAAGCCGTCAAAGACGCGCTCGCGATCTATCTCGGCGGCGTTTACGTCAACGATATCACTACGCTCGGGCGCAACTGGCAGGTGAACGTTCAGGCGGATCTGACAAGCCGGACACGCGAAGAAGATATTCAGAAACTCAAAGTGCGTGCACCGAACGGCGAGATGGTTTCACTCGCGGGACTGGTCGATATTCGCAAGACGAACGGGCCGACCAAAGTGAACCGCTTCAACATGATTCCCTCGGCCGATGTCAACGGGGTGACAGTCGCCGCGATGATCAGTTCGGGTGAAGCCATCGCGAAAGTCGAAACGATCGCCGCACGCGAACTGCCCGAACAAATGACGTACCAATGGACCGATATGGCTTATCAGCAAGTGCAAGCCGCAAATACGCGAGTCGCGATCCCGGGCGTGTTCGAGTTCACCGGCGATACCACGCTGCTGATTTTCGGACTAAGCGTGCTGCTCGCGTTCCTCGTGCTCGCGGCACAATACGAAAGCTGGCTGCTCCCGCTTGCGGTCGTGCTGATCGTGCCGATGTGTTTGCTCTCTGCGGTCGTCGGCTTGATTGTGGTCAAGCTCGATTTGAACATCTTCACGCAGATCGGCTTGGTCGTGCTCGTTGGGTTGGCGAGCAAGAACGCGATCTTGATCGTCGAGTCCGCAAAGCAGAAACGTGCGGCAGGAATGCCGCGACGGCAGGCGACCATCGAGGCTGCGCGACTGCGGTTACGGCCGATCTTGATGACGTCGTTCGCGTTCATCCTCGGCGTGTTGCCGCTCGTCATCGCCGAAGGGGCCGGTGCCGAAATGCGGCGATCCCTCGGCACCGCCGTGTTCAGCGGAATGCTCGGCGTCACGTTCTTCGGTATCTTCTTCACGCCAGTATTCTACTTCGTGCTCGACTGGCTACGCGGCGAACCCGCACCCGTAGTGTCGACAACCGTGGCGGAGCACAAATAAGCCCGGCGGCTCGGTCAACGACACACTTCCGATATTGAGTGGACTGGATTGATGTAGTGGGGTGGTATAGGATGAATTTGTATGATAGTTGACAACTAAACGGGAGTCGGTTATGACGCTTTCACACATTCTGCGGGTGGTTCATACTGGTGGCAGTGGCGGAGACGATAACGTGACGAATCGCGATGTATCGCGTGCGAACGGTGGCGGCGGCGGCGGCAATTAACGCAATTGCTGAATCGTCTTGAAGATAAGGTGCTTCCGCAATGTCGAATACGCAATTGAACGGTATGCAAGACGAACAAGTGCTGGTCAAACCCAGCGCCAGTAATCCGAATCGCTATAGCCGTTCGCGCGCCGATGAAGTGATTGTTTGCGATGAAAGTCGCGTACGGTTTCTTCATACGATCGAACTCGTACAGTCGTCGAAGTTACCGACGCAACTCTATTATTGGCCCGTTCAATACGATCTGAATGCGGGTCGAACTGAGGCGTGGGATGTTTTCGATCTCGAAAATGCCAGTTTCGTCGATTACATGATCGACCGTACGGCTCGACCGCTTCCGTTCATCAATCCGGAAGTCGTGAAATTCGCATCAGACAAAGGATTGTCGATGGCGAAAGGCACGTTCGTCGTACCGTGCCGATTTTCGAGTGAGGGGCGATCGCGATTCCAAATTCGGTACGATACTCTCGATGCGTTTCAAGGAATCGACGAGTGCCAACAAGTCTATGTTGATATTTTACCCGCGACGATCGAGTACCTTTCCGTGCGAATTCGCGGCGAGAATGGAATGCAAGTGTCGGTGCCGCACGAATACCTCGCAGATTTGTCGCACCAATTGAGCGTACACGTCGAATGGCTCGAAACGAAACGCACCGACGCGACGACGGAAGCCGAAGCAAAACGCGTGCATAAATCATTGATAACCGATAACGGCGAACTGCGATACGATATTGTGAAACCGATTGCGGGACTTCGTTACGAGTTTTTCATTCGAGCCGTACGCACGAACGCCCCGCTGCCCGCATCGATCCGCCAACTGGCGGCCGACACGTTTTTTGAAGAGCTGCCCGAGTTGCTGGAACGGCAACGAAACGATCGGAGCAACAAATGGGTGGCCTATCACGGTGCAAAGCGGCTCGGCATTTCCGCATCGAAAATCGAACTACTCCGCACGGGCCGAGATGCCGGTCTCACGCTCGATGATTTCCTGATTTTCCGAATCGATCCCATCGCTCTTACGGCCACGATGTGACGATCCATGCAGAATTTCATCAGCCAATTGCCGTTTGGGGTCGTTGCCGCAAACGACAAAACCTACCCGCTCCCAATCGGCGAATCGACCTACCGCGACGACGTCATTTATCTTTGGGTCAGCATCACCGAATCGGAAGAACATCCTCCAACGCCAGAGTCGCCCCGTTTTCCCGCCATATTCGATACGGGCTTCAACAATACTGCAATAATCGATCGCGATAATCTCGTTCTGTGGCTTGGGGCCGACACCTCCGACAAAATTCTGCGTCAGTCGTTACCTGGGTGCGGTTTGCGAATCGCGAATGAGACGATCCAAAAATACGATGCGGCCGTTTGGATTTGGCCGAACGTACCTGGTTCGCGTACACCGGATGTTAAACGAAAAGCTATTTCGATAATGTTGCCGGACGGAGTCGCAATCATCGAACCCGGAAGTCCAAACCGC
Source organism: Limnoglobus sp. (assembly GCA_043726085.1). Lineage (GTDB taxonomy): Bacteria > Planctomycetota > Planctomycetia > Gemmatales > Gemmataceae > Limnoglobus. The sequence goes on along the minus strand of JAYSKW010000505.1, from coordinate 2,486 downwards.
AAGGGCGTGATGCTACTCGGTATGAAGGTCGTGAGGGATGCGAAGTGGCGAATCGCGATTGTCAGCAACGATACGCACGATGTCGTTTCCATCGCGGCCCAATTCTAATTTCGACCGCTGCAATATAACGAACCTGCCTCCGACATCGCCCCGAACGATTTCCCCGAGCGTTCATGTCCCCTGCGACCGACGATCTGCTTCGCTACCGCCCTTGGCGTGGGAAACTGCGTGGCCCAACCCGTGCGTCGTTGGCGATGGCGCGAACGTCGCTCGTTCTGCTGGCAAGGCGGAAGCTGTTCTGGGCGCTGTATGCGCTGTCGCTGATGATCTTCTTTTTCTTCTTCTACGGCCAGTATCTCGTCGTTTGGATTCAACAGCAAACCGCCACGCAGACGGTGCAGTTCGGCGGCGTGCCGGTGAAACTCGTCGAACTGACACGGTTCCTCGATCGGCTCAATTTGAACGGCTCCGCGCACACCTTCGGGAACTTCATCTGGTTCCAAGGTTACATCGTCATGATCGTGCTGGCGCTCGCCGGTTCGGTGCTCGTCGGCAACGATTTCCAGTACGGCAGCCTGCCGTTTTACCTATCCAAGCCGATCGGCCGACGACATTACATCCTCGGGAAGTTCCTCGCGATCGGGCTGTTTGTGCAACTGCTAACGACGCTGCCATCGTTGGTACTCTTCGTGCAAGCGGGGCTGTTGTACGATTGGGAAGTGTATTACCTCGACCATTTGCGCGAACTCATCGGCATCTTCGGCTACGGCCTGGCACTCACGTTTACGCTCGGAATGCTGCTGATCGCGACTTCGGTTTGGGTCCGGCGTACCGTCCCGCTCATCATGGTTTGGACCGGTGCGTTCGTGCTGTGCCGCGTGCTGGCGAACATGCTCGTCGACGGTGCCCAACTCGATGCGAGATGGCGATTAATCGACTTGTGGAACGACTTGTACTTGGTTGGCCTCTGGTGCCTGGGTGCGAGCCGCGAAACGATCCGCCCCACGAACCAGCCCGCGTTCTGGGAAGCGGGCCTCGTGTGTGCCACGATCTGTATCGGCTGCGCCCTCTATTTGCGTAGGCGAATTCAAGCGGTGGAAGTGATTTCGTAACTTACTTCACGGCGACTTCGCTCGGCTTCATCTTGGCCGTCGCCGCGATCAGTTCGCCAAACGTGCGTTGGATCGTTTCCCCGCCACGTACGACGACCTTCAGGTTTTGCACCACAACTCGGCCATCGACCACGATTTCGGCCTTCATTTCGTAGAAGTAATTCTCGCCCTTCGGCAACTCGGGCGTGTGGAACTGGCGGGTCGTGCCGCTGCCAACAACAGCCTGGCCATCGACGAACAGCTTCGCGGTGGCAGGAAGTTCGATGGTGATGTTCGCACAGATCGGCGCGAATTCGGTGGCCGATTGCATCGTCGGAATGCCGGGAGCATCGCAACAGGCACCGCCCGAATATGGGTCCGGAATCACAACCGAATTGTAGGAACTACCGTATGACGAGGAGCCGTAACAACTGCTGCCGTAACAGGACGAACCGTAGCAACTGCCGTTTGAGAAGTAGGCACGCGAACGCATCGTGACGATGCCACTGTGGCGAGCACCGAACCGCGTACCGTAACACGACGAGCCGTAGCAACTACTGCCCGCGCCACTGCACGACGAGCCATAGCAGCCTTGGGTGTAAGTCACGGCAGGCGGGCCGTAGCAGGACGACCCCGCACAACCGGCCGAACGCCCATGGAACGCCGCCGCATCGCCCGAACCGGCCATCATCGTCATCATTACTAAGCTGTACATTGCGTGTCCTCTTATGGTGTCGCTGCGTGTCGCAGTTTTGAGAATTTACACGAAGCGACGGCTTCTGCAAAGGGTATTCGGGCAAACTGGATAGTTTGAGCGGCCATCAAAAGGACAGGATCGTCACCGTTCGTCCAACCGGAACTTTGGGTTCCGATCCGAAATTGCGCCCTCATAATCGACGTAAATCGGAATTGCGGAAGTTCTAAACCGTGTTTTTCGTGTTTTTTCGTCTCAATAAGCCCCATTTTTGATCGTATTTCGCTTGTCGGTTCGCGGTGACTTTGCGGTATCCTGTGATCCTGTCGTGGTTTGCGTCGACAGCATCCCGATTGGCACTCGTCGCAAGTACCGTCCGAAAATCGACCGTACGCGCCTTTTCTATGTCATTGCGCGTCCTTTCTATGTCACTTCGCGACAATTCTATGTCATTTGGCGACAATTCTATGTCACTCCGTGCACGACGCGAATTCCGACTTACGTCGGATCGTCTCCGATTTTTTGACTTTGCAAAATCGTATGGATCGCCGGTTGCATCGGCGTTTTTCGTTCGGTACACTAGGTGAAAATCCCGTTCCCTATCGAGGTGTTGCCATGCGACTGTTGTTGATCGTTGTGTCGCTGTTGGCGTTCGCGATCCCGGCGTTGGCCGATGACCTCACGGGGAAGTCCGTCACGGT
>JAYSKW010000504.1:0-4385 GCA_043726085.1 Limnoglobus sp. | reverse complement strand
CCGGTCTCGGCTTCGCCGTCGCCGACGACACAGGCTACGATGAGATTTGGGTTGTCGAAAGCGGCACCGAAAGCGTGCGATAGCGAGTAGCCGAGTTCGCCACCTTCGTGAATCGAGCCAGGGGTTTCCGGGGTGCAATGGCTACCGATCCCGCCGGGGAAGCTGAACTGTTTGAACAGCTTTTTCATGCCCGTTTCATCGCGAGTAATATTCGGGTATACCTCGCTGTACGTGCCTTCGAGATAGACGTTCGCAACGATCCCTGGCCCGCCGTGCCCCGGCCCCGCGATGTAAAGCATTTCGAGGTTTTGTTCGCGAATCACACGGTTCAGGTGAACGTACAACAGGTTCAGCCCCGGCGTCGTGCCCCAGTGGCCGAGCAATCGCGGTTTGATGTGCGCGCGCGTCAGTGGCACTTTCAGCAGCGGGTTATCGAGCAGGTAAATTTGCCCGACGGACAGGTAGTTGGCCGCACGCCAGTAGGCGTCCATCTGGCGCAAAAGTTCGTCGCTGACGGCTGTCATGCTGTGTGCTTTCGCGTTCGTCGTTTGTGGGGTCACAAGCTCGTGCACCGCACGCGCGATGATGATTTCTTCGTCGGTAGGGATTACTCGAACGCTAACCGTTGACTTTGAAATCACCGGCGCGTTGGCAGCATTTGCCGCCGTGTCGAGTTTCACGCCGAGGAATTCGAGACCATCGCAAATTCGCTCGCGCACTTCTGGCGAATGTTCGCCAACGCCACCGGAGAACACGATCGCATCCAGCCCACCGAGTGCGGCCGCATACGCGCCGATGCACTTGCGGGCCTGGTAGCAAAACAGTTCGACCGCATCGGTGGCGTGTGGATCGGTCGCTTGTTTCGCAAGCAGATCGCGCATGTCCGCACTCGTTCCCGATACGCCGAGCAAGCCCGATTTGCGATTGACCAAGTCGTCGATTTGATCCGCAGTTAACCCTTCCGTGCGAGCGAGGTAAACGAGCACGCCGGGGTCGATATCGCCGGTCCGCGTGCCCATCATCAGCCCGCCTGCCGGGGTGAAACCCATGGTCGTGTCGATGCACTTTCCGCCACGCACTGCCGCCATGCTCGCCCCCGAGCCGAGGTGCGCGAAGATCACGCGGCCGTTGGCAATCGCGCGCCCCGCGAGGCGTTCGAGTTCGCTCAAAAGATACGTGTAGGAAAGCCCGTGGAAGCCATACCGGCGAAGCCCCGCATCGGCGTACTTTCGCGGAATCGGCAGCAATTTGGCAACGTTCGGCAAGTCGCGGTGGAACGCGGTGTCGAAGCAAACGACCTGTGGCACGCCGGGTAACCGTTGTGCGATCGTCTCAATCAAGGCAATCTCGGCAGGCAAATGATTCGGGTCGAGCGGCATCGCCAGACGCAAGTCGGCGAGCAGTTCCGGAGTCACCCATTGCGGGTCGAAATGCGTCGGCCCACCATGAACGACACGATGCCCCACCGCCACCAGCCCGTTCAGATCGAGCGAAGCGAGCCAATCGGTGTTCGCACGATCGACGGTTCCGCTGTGAATGCGGCGTGGAAGTTCGCCCAACTCAAACAGTGCGAACTTGATGCTAGAAGAACCGCCGTTGATGGTAAGTATGCGGCCCGTCGTCGATTTGGGAACGTTCGTCACAGGCGGTTCTCGATGATTGAGAGCATCCACACAATGTAAACTACTGAAAAACGCAGTAATTACCGTGCGCGATTCTGACAACGTTCGTGGCGCATTCCGGGAATGTCGATTGTGCAGGGCGTGCGGGGATGCTGTGGCGACAACTCGCACAACCCGATTGCACGCGGTTTTGCATCTGCTAAATTAACCGAATACATCGGGGGCCACTCACCCCGCAGTTCACTCGCACCGCAAGTCGGAACGTATTATGTCCGTACCGCTCGATGCCAAAGACTTCGTTCAACTCGTCATCCGCGTCGGGTTGGTGGAAGACTACGTCGCCAAGGAATGCCTGTACGAACTCGACGATCCACGCGGTACGGCCGACGCGATGGCGAAACACTTCGAGCGTAAAGGCTTCACGACGCCACTTCAGAGTAGCAAGCTGTTGAAGGGCGACACCGACGGTTACATCCTCGGCGGTTACCGCTTACTTTACAAAATCTCGTCGGGTAGCTTCGGGCGGGTTTATCGCGGCGACGACCCTCGAACGGGGCAGATCGTTGCGATCAAAATTTTGCGGAAACGCTGGACCGACGACCCGCGGCGCGTAGAGCTTTTCGAGCGGGAAGGACGCCTCGGCTTGACGCTTCAGCACCCGAACATCGTGCAGATTTTGGCGGTGAACAAAGATAACATCACCGGCCAGTATTACATCGTGATGGAGTTCATCGAAGGGGGCAACCTTCGCGATATTATTTCGATTCGCAAGAAACTCGACGTCGATGAATCGCTTCGCGTGATCGAGGAATGTGCCTCGGGGTTAGCGTACGCCCAATCGCGTGGCCTGACGCACCGCGACATTAAGCCTACGAACATTCTCATCGGTACGAACAAAGTCGCGCGGCTCGTCGACTTCGGCCTCGCGGAAATCAGCCAGGCCGGGGCGGCCGCAATGTTCAGCGACCGCGCCCCCGGCAAAGAGAAAGACGATGCCGAAGTCGATCGCACCGTCGATTACGCCGGTCTCGAAAAGCTCACGTCGTGCAAAAAGGGCGATGCGCGAACCGACATTTACTTCCTCGGTACGGTGCTATTCGAGATCCTCACCGGGCAATCGATCTTGCCGAAAACCCGCGACAAACAAGCCATGCAGATGCGCCAACGCTACGAGTTGGACGAACCGATTCGCCGCCTCGGCCAAGAGTTCGGCCTGCATTCCTCCGTCGTCGGGCTCGTGCTGAAGATGTGCGCATTCGAGCCCGCGTCGCGGTATCAATCGCCGGCACTCATGCTCGAAGGGATCAAATCGGTACGGGCGGAAATCGCGGGCGGAAAGGTGACGTCGCGGCAAGTCTCCGGGCCGTCGACGATTTTCGTCATCGAAGATCACTTAAAACTCCAAGATGTGTTCCGCAAACGGTTCAAGAAAATGGGCCTCCGCGTACTGATGTCGATCGACCCGACTCAAGCAATCAGCCGTTACCGCCAACAACCGTTTCACGCGCTCATCATCGACGCAGGCACCGTCGGCCAAGCGGGACTCGAAGCGTTCGATCAAGTGTTGCGCGAGGCCGACTTGCAGCATCTGGATATGACGGCGGTACTGATCCTCAACGAAGAGCAAGCGAACTGGAAAGCCACGATCCGCATTCGTCGTGGCGGCGTCGTGCTGGTGCGGCCCGTGAAAATGAAAGACCTCGCGGGAGCCATCGGCAAAGGGCTGGGCCTCGATACCGGTGACGCCCCCGAGGATGACGCAGGTTGAACGAGGATTTACGTTTCGCCGGGCACGGAACGCCCGGCTGTTCTCAGTAACAATTTCATGTCGTCCCAGCATTCCCACTTCTCTCGCGCTTCGGCCTCGCCGGTCAAGCGTAGCAAATACGACGGGTGATACGTGCAGACCACGGGTAGCCCCCGCGCATGATGCAATCGACCGCGAAGTGCGGTGATTCCCGTCTTCGTTTGAAGCAGATTCTTGGCCGCAACTCCCCCGAGGCAGCAGAGTACCTTCGGACGAATCAGGTCGAGTTGCCGAAACAAAAATGGCTCGCAGTTCGCGCATTCGAGCGGTTCCGGCGTGCGGTTGCTCGGCGGACGGCACTTCAAAATGTTCAGGATGTAAACGTCTTCGCGGCGCAATCCGCACTTCGCAATAATCTTGTCTAACAGTTGCCCGGCCGCACCGACGAACGGCTCGCCGATGCGATCTTCGTCCGCACCCGGTGCCTCCCCGACGAAACAAATATCCGCATCGAGCGGACCGGTGCCGAACACGGTTTGCGTGCGGGTCGAGAAGAGTTCCGGACAGAGATTGCACGACGCGATTTCTTTCGACAGCAGATCGAGCGAAACTCGCCGCGTATCGACGGGTACAGACACCGGTTCGATGGCTTGAGCGGGAGTTGCGGGAAGTGAACGCGGTGCCGCAATCGCCACGGGTGTCGGCAGGGATGGGGTTCGCGGGAGGAACTCCACCCCGGCAGCGCGAAGTGATTCGAGCCGCTGCCGAAGTTGCAATTGAGGCGAAGTCGCCACGGTCGGCCCCTTTCTTGTCGCAAGGCGAGCGGTGGGTGTCAGCCCACTGATGCAGCCACGATTCTTGTTAGCCCGACGCGCTAGCGAGGGATTCCTGTCGTTTCTGCGATGTCATGCCTTCTCGCGGGTTCCCCTCGCTTGCGCGTTTTGAAGTTGCGCTATTTTCCGTGCGATAACATCGTTTTCCTAGGCATTTTCGAGTTCTTTCGATCCAGGCACCGT
>JAYSKW010000503.1:0-4340 GCA_043726085.1 Limnoglobus sp. | reverse complement strand
ATGCCAGTTGGCATTTCGATAACTGTTACTCAGAGCACGACGAGCGGGGTTGCCAGAGACACTTCCGACCCGACCGGTCGGGACCACAGCGTTCGGTTCGTACCGCATGGCATAAACCTCCTGCTGCAATCCGACCTGTTTTAGGCTCGGAAGTCGGGGCACTGAGAGTGGCCCCTGAAAGGGAGATTCCGCCAAAGGCATGACGTCCGCCATGGACCGCGTACCGATGCGGCCCGCCGAGGTCGACAACATTACGTTGCCAGCCGTCAGGGTCTTGAGCATTCGGTTTCGCAGGGTCATGGTTTTCATCACACACCTCCAGCGGATACGATTCGCGAGTGACCGATATGGTCGCTCGCAGGTGAACTCGATTCAGAAACGTAAGGGTAAGGTTCCGACATCACTACTAAATGTTACCTGTTCTTCGCTCGAACGGGAACGAGATTTTCCGGTATTCTCGTAAACGTTCCTATCTGACGGGTGCGGTTCGCAGAAGGTTCGCGCCGTTCGCAATTATTTTCCGCGAGCGGCAAAGTATTAGAAGCGAGACGCCGAAACGTGCGGAGACTTGCGCGCACGACGAGCCACGGGGCTTGTCCCGATGGGGCACATCCGCGGGCAAAACGCACGTTCTCGTCGGAACCCCGATCGTCCCGAAGAAGTCTCACGACTTCGCCTACGCGAGACGATTTCCCGATTCTTGTCTCATCGAATCGTCATTTTCTGGCGAAACGGCGTCGCGAACCGATTCTGTGTGTTAGATTGCAACGGACTCAACGCATATGAAGACTCGGCAAAATCCTTAAAACCCGGTGAGGGATCAACGTGAGACGGGGCATCCGTTTGCGCGGCGTCAGTTCGCCGATCAAAGGCAAAGTTTGGCACTCGGAAACGCTCCTTCGCTCCGGGCGGCTGGCTACGCTGGAAATCGTCCTCGACGATAGCTCTGTCAGTCGCAAACATGCCGAAGTACGCCTCGCATCCGATGGGCAATCGTGGACGGTCGTCGATCTCAACAGCACGAACGGCACGTACGTCAACGGTACGCGCGTCACGACCGACGTCGAACCGATATTGAAACAGAAAGACATCGTACAGTTCGGTAAAGTGGCATTTTCCGTCGAGTTGAGCGAAAGTAGCCTCGAAGGGCCACCGTCGGACCAACTGATTCTGGCCGCCAGCCTTGCGCCGATGCCCGCCTCGCAACTCAATAGCCGCATTACCAACTTTCGCGATCTCCGTGGCAATAACCCTAGCTTACGCGCCGACGATCGGCTGATCGCGCTCATGCAAGCGGGGCACCACCTCGTTCACTTGCAAAGCGAAGATCAACTCCTCGATTCGATCTTGAACGATATGGTCAGCGTGCTCGATGCGCAGCGCGGCGCGATCGTGTTGGCCGAAGGCGATGGACCCGAACCGAAACTGAGATTGCGGTCGCTGTCGGTCGGCCCGCGCGAACCGTCGAGCCGCTTCCCGTTCAGTAAACGACTCACGCAGCAGGCGTATGCCGCCGGCCAGTCGATGTTGTTCAAGAATCTCGAAGACAGCGACGAGATGAGGAACAACCACAGTATCGCCGACGGCGCGATGGGTTCGGTGCTGTGCGTGATGCTGCGGACGCCGCGGCGCAAGCTCGGCGTACTGCACCTCGATCGGCGCATCTTGGCTCCGCCGTTCACCGAAGCCGACCTGAAACTCGCCGACGCCATGGCCGCGCACGTCTCGGCGGGCATCGAATGTTCGCTGCTGTTACGGGCGCAACGCGACCTGTTCCTGAAGACGATTACGACGCTTGCGGACATGGTCGAACTCCGCGACAAATACACCGGTGGCCACACGCGCCGCGTCACGGCGTATGCCACGATGCTCGCCGAGAAGTTGGACCTGCCCGAAGATCAGATGGAACGCATCCGCATCGGCACGCCGCTCCACGACATCGGTAAGATCGGCATCAGCGACGCGATTTTGCAGAAGCCCGGACGGCTGACGGCGAAGGAATTCGCCGAAATGCAAACGCACACGACGCTCGGTGCCCAGTATCTCGGTGGCATTCCCGAACTCGCGCCGATCATCCCGATCGTCCGCAACCACCACGAGCGTTGGGATGGCACCGGCTACCCGGATCGCCTTGCCGGCGAGCAAATCCCACTGCTGGCCCGCATAGTGGCCGTCTGCGATGCCTTCGATGCGATCACGTCGGACCGACCGTATCACGAGAATCAGAAGGGTAAGCCACCCGAGTACGGCTTCGCCGAAATCGCCCGCCAAAAGGGCCGCCAGTTCGACCCGCAATGCGCGACAGCGTTCCTCGAAATCCGCGACGACATCCTCCGCGTAATGTGCGAAATGATCCCTGGCCTCTCCGGCCGCATCAACGCCGACGCCGGCCCCGCCACCTTTGTCGGCAACGGGCCTAGCGTCGATGACACCCCACCGCCGCCGCACCCCGGCGACTCCATGTCCGAAATCAACGTGATGAACTAGAAGTTCCGATACTTCAAACGGGATGACTCGATACGTCTTGCTCGTTATGATTGAATTCGAACTGTCAACCTTGAGATGGGGACAATGATAAGGTGTAAGCCCGGTGGGAGTGAATGTTCCGACCTCCCCACCGGGATGAACCGGATGAACGCGGTGGCACGTTGGTGGTTGCGGTTCGTAACATAATGGCATGTCTACTCCACTCGAATACCTGACGCAACTCGTTCGGCGACCTTCGGTGAACCCGATGGGTCGAACCGACATTCCTGCCGAACTGACGCTCGAACATCGCGTGACCGATTACCTCGAAGAGCAACTGAAGGCGCTCGGCGTCGCGTATCGCCGCACGATTGTCGCACCCGGCCGCGATAACCTCGTGGCACAATACCGTGCGCCAGCGTCGTCGGAAACGATCCTTTGGGAAGCCCACCAAGACACCGTGCCAGTCGATGCGATGGTGATCGATCCGTTTGCGGCGAAGATCGAAGGCGGCAAGCTGTACGGTCGCGGCGCGTGCGATGTCAAAGCGGGTGGCGCGGTGATGCTCGCGGCATTCGCTCGGCTCGTTCGCGAACAGCCTGCCGATTCGGCGAACGTCACGCTCGCGTTTACCGTCGATGAAGAACATACCTTCCTCGGCGTGCAGCAACTCGTGAAAGATGGCGTGACGGCGAACTTCGCGATCATCGCCGAGCCGACCAAGTGGAACGTGGTCGTGGCACACAAAGGCGTCGTGCGTTGGCGGATCGAAACGCACGGCCGCGCTTGTCACAGTTCGCGGCCGGAGCAAGGCGTCAACGCGGTGTACCGCATGGCGAAGGTGCTGAACGCGGTCGAAATTTACGCCGAGGTGTTGCGGTTCTCGACGGCGCACCCGACACTCGGTACGCCGACATTCAGCGTCGGCATGATCGGTGGCGGCGTTTCGCCGAACACGGTGCCCGACCGTTGCAGCATCGAAATCGATCGGCGACTGTTGCCCGGCGAGACGGCCGATGGCGCGATTGCGCACCTCGATCATTTCTTGAAGTCGCGAGTGGAAATCGACTTTAAGTACACCGTGACGCGTAACCTTGCCTGCCCGCCGTTGAACCCCGTGGCGGGCGATCACCCGTTCCTGTGCCGCTTCGAGACGGCGATCGATTCGGTCGTCGGGAAACACGAACGGCACTCGGTTCCGTACGGCACCGATGCCTCGACGATTGCCGACGCGGGCATACCGTCGGTGGTGTTTGGGCCGGGCGATATTGCACAGGCGCACACGAAAGACGAGTGGATCGCAGTCGCGCAGTTGGAACCGGCAGCCGAGATTTTGTTTCGCTTCGCGTGCGGGAAAGCGTGACAATTGTTGTGTCGCGTTTTACACTGGTTCTAACAACCGTCGTCGTGACGGTCGGTCGTCATTCACAGAGGGTATATCCGTGAGCATCGTTCGCATGGGCATGGGCGAGAACAAGAAGTACGGCGAAGGCTTCTCCGCCATTTTCGGTAAGAAGAAGGCCGCCGCCAAGAAACCTGCCGTTGCCGCCGCACCCGCTGCCGCCGCAAAGCCCGAAGCCAAAAAGAAAAAGTAGCGTCCCCTCACGGCGTTCCCGTACTCGAAGCCCATCTGTCGCACGACGGGTGGGCTTTCTTCATTGGTAACCGTTCACGGGGTATTCTGTTTTTCTGTGAACCCACTGGTATTGTAGGTCGGGTCGAAGCTTTGAGAGGCCCGACAGTGCACTCACGCGATCACTTCAAACCTTACGGGTTTTAGGAACTGTCCGAAATTAACTTCCCGGATTGGCTTTTTTGGCACGTGGTTTCTTGGTAATCTGGGGCAGTTATGATCCTCCGGATGTTGCTCGGTC
>JAYSKW010000502.1:0-2820 GCA_043726085.1 Limnoglobus sp. | reverse complement strand
AGCGACCATGCCGCTGTCACGAGGACTTCGGGGCGCGGATGTTTCAAGATTGCGATTAACCGCGTCGTCGCGGGTTTGTGATCGATTTTCGCCAATAATCGCGAGGCCTGTTCGAGGCCGCGCCAGTCGTTCATTGCCAAGATTCGCATCGCATCGCTGCGGACGGCCTGCTTCCATTCGTTTTTGGTGAACGCGACTTCGAGCGCGATCCGTGCCTGCGTGCGAACGTCCTGGTGAACGTCTTTGAGTTGATCGGCGAGCTTGCGGATATTTTCCAAAGTTAGATTGCGATCGAGTGCCACCACGCCCTGCAAACGCACGGCGGCGTCGCGATTCGCAAGTGTGGCATCGATTAACGGAACCATAAGGGCCGTGTCGAGTTCGTTGAGCCGTAAGAGCGGCACGACCGCCACGCCCGGTTCCGCATCCTTTGCGAGCATTTGCAAAAGTGCAATCGCATCGGGTCCGGAGTGCTGCCGGAGTAAACTGACCGCGACGAGACGGTTCGACATCCCGCGTGCGGTAACATCACTCGCTAACAACTTCGCGTCCGCTTCAAAACCGTTGGGCCGCAACACCGCCACGGCACGAGCGGCTTCCAAGCGAATCGAGATGGGAACGTCATTCGCCAACGCCCATTCGCGCAGTCGCGGTATCGACGACGCATCGCCGAGTTGCAACAGGCCGCGTATCGCATTCGTCGCGCTTCGCCGGTCGGGTGATTGTTTCAGTCGCTCTTGCCAGATGGGTAGCGCTTTGGGTTCTTTCCAATTCGCGAGTGCCGGTTCGACTAAGTCCCGTAGATCGGTGCTGGCAGTCGACAACCGTTCGGCAAACTTCGGCCCCACTTCTTTGGCATCGAGCGCGATCAACGCTTCGGCTACCGCCAACGTGACCATCGGGGATTGAGCATCGCGTTCAAACTCGCGTAACAAGTTGGGCACGATCACTTTCAGCCCAGGCATACCCTTGCGGTGCGAGGCCGCGATGGCCTGTGCCGACCGACATTTCATCTCGCTGTCCGGTTGCGATAACGCTTCCTGCCAGAGCGGGATTTGATCGGGGTGCCCGTGAGAAAACACGGTGATGACCTTCGGAACGGCCAACACCGGGTCGTTGTACATTGCCGATGGGAGTCCCTTCGCACGTACTTCCACAACGAACGCGAAAAGGCACACAGCAGCGAGGATTCGTGAAAGCATCGAGTTCATCCATCAGTCGGGACGGCACAGTCGCCGCGTGCGGTAGACCAGGAAAACGAGGAGAATTACGCTGATCGAACCGATGATCCACCAGTTCAGTATCGTCAGATCGTAGTCGGTGAAGCCGGGTGTCTCGGCAGCATTCAGCGCCGCTGCGACGGGGTTGATCGTCAACACGGTTTCGACCGTGTCTTTGCCGAACGGCGCATCGCGGGCGATCACCATCAGCAGAGTGCCGATGCAGATCCCGACGAGGATAAAGTTAGCGATTGCCGTTGAAATCGCCGTCGATTTGAACAGGCTACTCGCTGCGGCACTGACCATCACCGCGAACAGCGCCGTGACTCCCAAACTGATGAGCACGCGCTGTACTTGCGACGCGAGTTCCGGCTTGATCGTCATGAGGAACACGTAGCCGGGCAGCGTTGCGCACATCAGGAGAAACAACGGCCAGGCGACGCTGAGGAGCTTGCCGCGAAGGATTTTACCGGGTGAGAGCGGCGTCATCCGGAGTAGCGTCCAGGTGCCGCGTTCGCGTTCGGTGCTGATCAAACCCGCGGCCAAACTCGGCGTGAACAGAATCAGGATCGCGGTTTGCAACAGTACGAGCGCCCCGCCGATGATCTCGATCCCCCAACCGAGTGCGCCTTCCACGGCGAGGTGTGTGAGTGCGAGCGAGAGGATCGCGCTGAGGGCAATCAGCCGGATCGTCCAGTGCGAACGACCGAATCGCCGACTGCGAAATTCCTTCGACATGACGGGGTTGACCCACCCGCCGATGTTGCCCGAACGGCGTTGCGGGTCGAACAGGAAAAAGATTCGACGTAGCTTTTGGCCACTCGATGACCGGTCTTGCGTCATGACGCCCGCCGCACGCGAATAGTCGAGCGGCCGACCGCGCAAGCGTGAGACTGTGGCGAATGCAAATGCGAAACTCATCGCCAGTGCGAGGATCGTATAGCGTGTGACGGCCCCTTCGCCGCCGCCCATACCGAACGTACCGACCGAGCCGTGCCCGAGGACTTCCATCACGGCCGGGATCGGCGATAGGCAACGCACCCACGAAACGACATCGGCGAGCAGTCCCGTATCGCCTTGCGTCAGCCAGTGCGGAACGAGCGGCAGAATCGCGAGGCCGAGGATGAAGCCGTACGCGAACCGCAGTGCGGTATCGGGCGATGCGGAACGCAAACTCACCCAGAGCGCGATCGTCGTGATTTGAATCGAAGCGACCGCGAGAACGATGTACAGCCAGCCGACGCCACCGCGTGTGGAACTGCCACCGAGCGCGTAACACGCCGCCGCCGCCGGTACGGTCGCGATCAGCAGAACCGCCGTGAAACCGAGTACGCCGAACAGCTTGCCGAGGTAAATTCGTAACGGCGACATCGGCGAATTGAGTAGAAGCGCCAGCGTACCGTGAATGCGTTCGCGCACGAGGCTCGTTGCAGGGAACGCGGGCACGAGGAACAGTACCCCCGCGAACAAGCCGTAGCCGAACACGCGAAGCACCTGCGCCGATCGCGCCCCGCTGAGGTCGCTGACGCCGCTGCCCGGCCAACGCAGAAGCACGAGCGCCCCACAGACGACGGCGAGCGCCACCTGCACGGCCGTCGCC
>JAYSKW010000501.1:0-1991 GCA_043726085.1 Limnoglobus sp. | reverse complement strand
TCGACGCGAAGGCAATTGCCTTCGCGTTGTCGTTCCATTTGAAGTGGAGTCGGTTGTGGAGAAGACGGAATTACGAATCGTGGCCGGTACGCTCAAGGGGCGCAAGCTCCAGTGCTTCGTCCACCCGGACATGCGCCCGACGCCGCAAATGGTCCGCGAGGCGCTGTTCAGCATTCTCGGGAACGCGATCCCGGGCCGCATGTTTTACGACATCTTCGCCGGTACGGGAATCATCGGCATCGAAGCGATTAGCAGGGGGGCCAGCGATGCACGCCTGATTGAAATGAACGCGAAACAAGTGACGGACATCCAGAAGAACGTCGACCGCTTCGGCATCGCCGAGCGAGTGCAAGTGCTGCGTGCGGACGTGTATCGCTGGGCGGAACGTTGGGTGCCGATCGCCCGTAGCGGCCCGGTGAACCTGTTCTTCAGCCCGCCATTTGCGGACCTCGACCCCGTCAAACTCGAAGCCTTCCTCGGCATGGTGAAGAGCCTGATGGAGAAGGCACCCGAGGAAACCGTGTTGACGATCCAGGCGGAAGATGGCTTCCCCACGGAGTCGCTGCCCGGCAAACTCGAACTGTGGGACGTGCGAAAATACGGTCGCAACTTGCTGATGTTCTACGTCAAGGACAGCGCAGCCGAGGTTCCCGTAACCGAGGCCGTCTCCGAGACGAACGCGGTGTCGTGAGGCTGGCGTTTCACGCACAAACACGCGCCTGGCGAGCGGCATTGCGTAAGCATGCCGTGCGAACCCGCTGCGGCTACCACGGACACGCTTACGCCGTGCCGCTCGCTGGCTTTCGACATGAACATTGCGAAAGCGACTCAGAAGCCAATACGCAAATCCACATCGCGTCGGCAACCCTCATGGTTTTTATGTTTCGCGCGATCGCGAACATCGCAATTATCCGATGCGAGACGCTGCATTTCGGTTCTGGCATAACTTGTGCTGGGTATTTTACCCGTCCAAGGAATCCCTTTCCGGAGAACGCTCGTGTTCAGAACACTCTTGACGGCCGCCGTAGTCGGCCTGACGGCGACTGCGGGTATCGCGCAAGCACCCGCCGCGCCGACGCCACCGAAACCGCTGACGGAAGACGGTGGGCAGCCCGTCGGTAACAACCAAAACAGCCGAACCGCAGGCCCCGGCGGCCCGGTCACGCTCGATAACTTCCACCTGATTCAGAAACTCGCTCGCTTCGACCGCGAACGGATCCCCGAGCGCGTCGTCCACGCCCGCGGCGTCGGCGCGCACGGCGAATTCGTCAGCTACGGCGATCAGTCGAAGCTCACGAAAGCAAAAGTCTTGTCCGCGAAGGACAAAAAGACGCCGGTGTTCATGCGGTTCAGCACCGTGGTACACCCCGGTGGCTCGCCCGAGCAACTCCGCGACCCGCGCGGTTTTGCGGTCAAGTTTTACACCGAAGAAGGAAATTGGGATCTCGTCGGCAACAACATGCCGGTGTTCTTCATCCGCGATGCGATCAAGTTTCCAGACATGGTCCACGCTTTCAAGCCCAGCCCGATCTCGAACCAGCAAGATCCTAACCGCGTTTTCGACTTCTTCAGCCACGTGCCTGAATCGACGCACATGATGACCTTCCTCTACAGCGATCAAGGCACGCCCGCTAACCTGCGGCAGATGGACGGCTTCGGCGTTCACGCCTTTAAGATGGTCAACGCGAAGGGCGAAGTGACGTACGTGAAGATCAACTGGCGCAGTATGCAGGGCCACAAGACCTTCAGCGCGAAAGAAGCGGCGGACGACTCGGCCCGCAACCATAGCGGCCTCACCGAAGACCTGTACGAGAACATCAAAGCGGGTAAGTTCCCGAGTTGGGAACTCGGTATCCAGACGATGAAGCCCGAAGACCTCGACAAGCACGACTTCAACCCGCTCGACGATACGAAGATTTGGCCCGGCATCGAAGAAGTCAAAATCGGCAAACTGACGCTCAACAAGGTGCCGGACAACTTCTTCCAGTTCA
>JAYSKW010000500.1:0-1808 GCA_043726085.1 Limnoglobus sp. | reverse complement strand
GCCATGCCCGGCGGGTGGATTTCGACTTTGTAAACCGATGTGTTCAGTGCATGGTGTGCCGGTGTCGTATCGAGAAACCCGATCCGTTGACCGGCGACTTGCACGAACTGCACGTCGTCGTCGGGGCCTTTCGGCAACGCGCGAATCTGCATCAGTTCCGAGCCGACATAGACGAAATTATTCGCCGCCAGTTCGTTCCACGCTTCGAGGCGGATACTCGGGTTCGCCGAATCGTGATCGCGAAAGGTTACGCAGGTTTTTGCAACGCTCCGCAGAGTAGCACGGGTGACGGGGGCACCGGTCGCGTCGAGGATTTCGATGCTCGTATCGATCGGCGAACCGAGCCGCCGCGCGTGCGTTTCGACGATTCGCACATCGCCTTTCTTCGCCGTGAACCGGACGATTTGTGCATCGCCGGGTTTCGCGAGAATGCCATCGGCAGTGCCCGGAATCGTACGAATCTCGGCACCGGCATCGGGTGAAACGACGACTGACGGAAACTCACCGACGGTCACGGTCAAGTCGCCGAGTGGCGTTTCCGTCATGCCATCGACGGGGATCGCGATCTTGCTACCGACTACCGCATC
Organism: Limnoglobus sp.; assembly: GCA_043726085.1. Classification (GTDB taxonomy): domain Bacteria; phylum Planctomycetota; class Planctomycetia; order Gemmatales; family Gemmataceae; genus Limnoglobus. The sequence goes on along the minus strand of JAYSKW010000500.1, from coordinate 1,221 downwards.
GGCGGGGACTTTTACGCGGACAGTGCGGCCGTGCGGGCTGCCGAGGAATACGCCATCGAGGTGGACGTCGGTTTCTTTTCCGCGTGCCACACCGAGCGGAAATACACTCGTCACCACGGGGATTTCACCGAGGTTCAAGCGATACGTAAACCCTGCCCCGCCGCGAAACTCCTTGTCGCGAATGCCAACCGAGTAGACACCCGCTCTGGTGGCGGTGAAGCCGAGCGAGTCGGCAAATCCTTCGCACAGGACTTTGCCCGTATCGTCGACGATCACCAGTTGCGAATCGAGCCGCGTGGCTAGAACCTGAGCCGCGACTTGCTGCCCCGCCTTCGCTTCAAATTGATAGAAATCGACATCGCCCGCACGGTCGATGCTCCCGACAATCGTAGTGGGTAGTGTGACTTTCATCGCCGACTTCGCCGAATCGGCGATGCCAATTTCCATTGTGATCGGGTAGCGATCGACGAAGATTTTCTGTTCGGGCGACATACCGGCGTCGGATGTCAGCTGAAACGAGATCGGCCCCGCCACCGCGTTCGCCGAGACCGTCACATCGACTTCCAGCTTGTTTTCCAGCTTGGAAACGATTGCGAATGACACCCTGCTGGCAGTCGAAGTGAACGATTTGGAACTATCGAGCCGCTGACCATCGATTGTTAGTCGCGTCGTTTTCCCGCGCAGAAACGAATCGGGCGCGATCCGTGTGATCGCAGGTGGTTTCGGTTTCACCGGCAGGAAGTGTACGATTTTTTTGTCGTCGATCGGATCGAGAAACAGGCCGACGCCATCGAAGCGACCGATGGCGATTTGCGCGCCGTCGGGACGCAGACGGAAGCTCAGCACGCTGTCGGGTTGCTTCGCGAAGGTGCGGCGTTCGACCATCTTTTGCGCGTCCCACGCCTTGACCACGGCATCGTCGCCGAGCGAATACAGCGTGAGGCCATCGGTGTGATATTGCACGTGCGTGACCGGCCCCGTGTGTGCGAACACCGCTTGCCGTAACGTGCCACCTTCGGCGTTGGCGGTCCACGTACGCAGGCTCTTATCGACGCCGCCTGCGACGATCGTTTTGCCATCGGGCGACCACGCCACCGCATACACCCAGTCAGTCGGATCGCTTAACGTGTAGAGGCGTTTGCCGCTCGCCACGTCCCACACTTTCACTGCACGGTCGGCCGCGCCGCTTGCCAGGAGTTTGCCATCGGGGTGGAACGCGAG